>JADGHK010000013.1 GCA_019686145.1 Bryobacteraceae bacterium
CTGCGGACCAAGAGCTATCTGGAGTGGGACGCCAAGGCAGAGCGATTTACAAACAACGCCGCAGCGAACCGGTTCCTCCACTATCAGTACCGCGCGCCTTATAAGCTCGGCTAGGGTGGCTCGCGCGCCGGCGCCAGCTCCGCGAGCCCGCTGCGGCTGCGCAAAGCGATATCATGGACCTTTCGATGAAACTTCCAAGTTATACGATTACCCAGGGGCGCGATCGGGCCCCTGCGCGGGCGATGTTGAAAGCCATCGGCTTCACCGATGAGGATCTGCGCAAGCCGATTATCGGAATCGCCAACACCTGGATCGAGACAATGCCGTGCAACTACAACCTGCGCGAGCTTGCCGGCAAGGTGAAGGAGGGCATCCGGGCGGCTGGCGGCACGCCGATGGAGTTCAACACTATCGCCATCAGCGACGGCGTCACCATGGGCACGGAGGGGATGAAAGCCTCCCTCGTCAGCCGCGACATGATTGCCGATTCGATTGAGCTGGTCGGACGCGGACATATGTTCGACGGCATCATCGCGCTCGTTGCCTGCGACAAGACGATCCCCGGGGCCGCCATGGCGCTGCTTCGCCTGAATATTCCCGGGCTTGTGCTCTACGGCGGTTCGATCCTGCCGGGCCATTACAAGGGGCGCGACCTCACTGTTCAGGACGTTTTCGAGGCGGTAGGGGCGCATGCGTCCGGCAAAATCGACGATGCGGAACTGCTGGCGATCGAAAACGCCGCCTGCCCGGGTCCCGGCGCATGCGGCGGCCAGTTCACCGCCAACACCATGGCGACGGTGATGGAGATCATTGGCCTTGCGCCGATGGCCACTGCCTCCGTTCCTCAGGTAGATCCCCGGAAGGACGACGTGGCGCGCCGCTGCGGCCAGATCATCGTTGAGGCCGTGCGGGCAAACCGGAGGCCTCGAGATATTGTCACGCGGACGGCTTTTGAAAACGCGATTGCTTCGGTCGCTGCTACGGGCGGATCCACGAACGCCGTTCTCCACCTGCTTGCGATGGCGCGCGAGGCGGGGGTTGATCTCGACATTGAAGACTTCCAGCGGGTCAGCGAGCGGACGCCGCTGCTCGTTGATTTAAAGCCCGCCGGAAAATACGTCGCCGTCGACGTGGACAAGGCAGGAGGCATTCCCGTGATCGCCAAGCGTCTTGTCGACGGCAAGTATGTGGATCCTTCCGCTCTCACGATCACTGGCCGGACCCTTGGCGAGGAGGCTGCCGGTGCGGTCGAGACGCCGGGGCAGGAAGTGATCCGGCCGCTTTCGAATCCGATCAAGCCAACCGGAGGACTCGTCATCCTGAAGGGGAATCTGGCTCCTGAGGGCTGTGTCATCAAAGTGACTGGCATCGAGCGGAAGATCCATCAGGGCCCGGCGCGAGTTTTCGACTGCGAGGAAGAGGCAATGGCCGCGGTTACAGCCGGGAAGATCAAAGCGGGCGACGTCGTGGTAATCCGCTACGAAGGGCCGCGCGGCGGTCCCGGCATGCGCGAAATGCTTGGTGTGACGGGCGCCATTGTAGGAGCGGGCCTCGGAGAAAGCGTGGCGCTGCTGACGGATGGCCGCTTCAGCGGCGCGACCCGGGGCTTTATGGTGGGCCACGTAGCGCCGGAAGCCGCTGTCGGCGGACCGATTGCGGCAGTGCGGGAAGGCGATCCGATCACCATCGACATCGCAAACCGCAAGATCGAAGTGGGCCTTACCGAGCAGGAGATTGCCAGCCGGCTTTCGTCCTGGACGCCCCGGCCGCCACGGTATCAAACCGGCGTCTTTGCGAAGTATGTCGCGCTGGTTTCCTCGGCATCCGAGGGCGCGATTACGTCGCGCGTCGCTGCCGCCACCACCAGTTCTGCACGCTGATAATCAGCGCCAAAATGAAAAAGGGGGAGAAACCTCCCCCTTTTCCTGCGACCCGGAAATTCTGCGCGATCGGAATTGCTTCTCTGGCTTTAGATGTGGCCTTCCACCATCTTCTGAAGTTCCGATTTGCCAACAGCGCCAACCCGCTGCTCCACGATCCGTCCCCCTTTAAATAGAAGCAGCGTCGGGATGCCGCGGATGTTGTAGCGGGCCGCCGTGTGGGCGTTATCATCCACGTTCAGCTTACCGACCTTCACCTTACCGACGTGTTCGTTCGCGAACGCATCTACGGTCGGACTCATCATCCGGCAAGGGCCGCACCATTCCGCCCAGAAGTCTACGAGGACGGGAATGTCGGCATTCAGGACCTCCTGATCAAAGGTGGCATCGGTAAAAGTCAAGGTATTCTGCCCAGCCATAAACTCCTATGTTCTCCAATACTTTTGGATGTGTTAGCGCCTGAAAGGATTCAGGCTGTATTCGCGGAGGCCGAGAATCCTGTCAGGCTTGCATAAAGCGCCGAATACCGGGCCGCGGAGGCGTCCCAGGAGAAATCCTTCTGCATGGCCAGCCGCATCATCCTCAGCCACTCTTGACGGTTCTTGTAGACCGCAAGCGCGTGGCGGATCATCTGCAACATCGCGTGCCCGGAATAGTCCCAGAATTTAAACCCGGTTCCATCTTCGATGGTATCATCGAGACCGCCCGTGGCGCGGACCAGGGGAATCGTCCCGTAGCGCAAGCTGTAAATTTGATTCAGACCGCAGGGCTCGTAGCGGCTAGGCATCAGGAACATGTCGGAACCGGCTTCGATCAGATGCGCCAGGCGGTTGTTGTAGGTGACCCGAACGGCAACTTTCTGCGGATATTTCCACGCCAGATTGCGGAACATTTGTTCGTACTGCGGTTCGCCTGTGCCCAGCACGATCAGGGAAAGATCTTCGGCGGCGATGTCATCCGCCACCTGAGCGATGAGATCAAAGCCCTTCTGCCTCGCAAATCGGGAGACAATGCCGATCACAGGGCGGTCGAGATGATCCACCGGCAACCCAAATTCTTTCAGCAGTTCCCGCTTGCACAGTCGTTTGCCCGACAAATCGTCTGCGGAATATTTCGCCGGCAGAAGTTCATCCGTCTCCGGATTCCACTCGTTGTAATCGACTCCGTTGACAATCCCCGTCAGAACATCGCTGCGCAAACGCAATAATCCGTCCAGGCCAAAGCCGAATTCCGGCGTCTGGATCTCCTGCGCATAGCGCGGGCTCACGGTGCTCACGGCATCGCTGTAGACGATGCCGCCTTTCAGAAAGTTAAGATCGCCGTAGAACTCCATGCCGTTCGGATGCCAGACGCCCTCGTCCAGGCCGATTTGCGGCAGCACCTCCCGTCCGAATCGACCCTGATATCCCAAATTATGTATCGTCAGGAGCGTCCTGATTCCCATGAAAGTTGGGTCTAAATCGAAGAGGCGGCGAAGATATACCGGGACCAGCGAAGCCTGCCAATCGTGAACGTGCAACACCTGAGGTCTGAAGATGTGACGAACGATAGAAATGGCGGCCATCGACAAAACCGCGAATCGGATGGCGTTGTCCGGATAATCCTTGCCGCTGGAGGAGTAGAGTCCGTCCCGATCGTACAGGCTTGGGCAATCAATCAGGTAGAACGGAACATCCGCGCTGCGCGCGAGGTAAACCGTGACGGGGTAGCCGGTACTTCCTAGCCAGACGGGCAGGTCGTTGTAGACGCGCTGCAGTCCTTGTAACGAAATGCTCCGATACCTCGGAAGCACAACCGCAACTTCATCGCCTTGCGCACGTAAAGCCCTGGGCAGCGAACCAATGACGTCCGCAAGACCGCCGGTCTTGGCGAACGGAGTTGCCTCGGAAGCTACCATCAGTACCTTCGTCATGCTTCCCCTATTGTGGAGTGCGGGGATATATCCCGACAAGCGCGCCTGCCTTCGAACACAGAGTCCGAAACAGTTTCAGAGAGAAGAAGTCCTCACAGTCGAGCAGTACGCTTTACTCCTCGCTGGCTGGTGCGGGTCCTTGAGGGAGCACCAGCCCCATCTCTTCCTCGGGATTGGAAGGGTGTCAGGCGGTGAGCTGATACTCTTTGAGCTTGCGGTAGAGTGTGGTGCGGCCAATCCCAAGCAGATTCGCAGCCATCACGCGATCTCCCTTTGTGTAAGTGATCGCCTGCAGGATCGCTCTTCGCTCGACCTCCATGAGCGGAAGAATGACGCCGGGTTGCGTCGGCTCATGCTGCGGTATCTGCTTCTTTGTGCTCGCCGCCTCAGGCAAAGCCTCGACGGAGCCTCCGGCTCCGGCGCCCGCCGCGGCGGCCCGATTGCGCCTGGCCATCATGAAGTTCTGAAGCGGCGACGGCAGGTCGCTGGAGTGCAGCAGCGGGCCGGTGTTCAAAGCCACCATGTGCTGGACGCAGTTCTCGAGTTCGCGGACGTTGCCCGGCCAGTCGTACTCCATCATCACCTGAAGCGCCTCTGGCGTCAGCGTGTAGTTGCCGCCGTATTTCTTTACAAAATGTTCGACTAGCAGGGGAATATCTTCCCGCCGCTCGCGAAGGGGGGCAAGCCGGATATTTACGACGTTCAGCCGGTAGTAGAGATCGCGGCGAAATGTGCCGCGCTCCACTTCCTTCGCCAGATCTCTGTTTGTGGCGGCAAGAATGCGGAAGTCCGACTTCCGGTGCGTGACCGATCCTACCGGCCGGAACTCTTTCTCTTGCAGTACGCGGAGCAGCTTGGCTTGAAGATCCAGCGGGAGTTCGCCAATTTCGTCAAAGAATGCCGTGCCGCCGTTTGCGAGCTCCAGGAGGCCGATCTTGTTCGTGGCGGCGCCCGTAAAAGCGCCTTTTACGTGGCCGAACAGCTCGCTCTCCATGAGTGGGCCGACCATTGAGGAGCAGTCGACTGTGACAAAAGGCCCGACGGGGTTGCTCTGGTATATGGCCCTGGCCGCCACTTCCTTCCCCGTGCCGGTTTCGCCAAGGATGAGCACAGGCCAGCGGCCCCGCCCCAATCGCTCAGTCAGACGCTTGATTTGCCGCATCCTCGGCGAATCGCCGATGAGGACCTTCTCTCCGGAGTGTCCAATGTCCATGCTCGCCAAGTTCTTCCACTGGTTCACTTTAATCTGTGGGGGGACACGAATCACTTTATCCAACTTTTTGTGCTGGCACTAGTCCTCATCAGTGCGAATAGACCTTCTATTACGGGGGGATATCTACCCCCGCTTTAGGGTCATCTCTCGGGAACAGCCCTTGGGATTCAAAGCGCAGGCTCGCTTCCTACTTCGCCGGAGCGTCGTCGACCCGGACCACGAAAGCGGCGCCGTACTCTGCCCGAAGTTTCCGAGCCAGTTCGTTCGCCTCATCAATCCCGACCTTTTCGCCAACGAGCACACGCCAAAGAGGCGGCTCTCCCTCGCGAACCGCGAGTTCGGCGAATTTATAGCGCCGCCGCATCTCGCCGCGGACTTTCTCGGCTCGCTTCTTCTCCCTAAAGGCGCCGACCTGGACCTGGTAAACGTCCTCGGCTGGAGCGTCTTGTGGACGAGCTGTGACCACAAGGCGAACTTTGGCCGTGCCCGGGCCGATCATATCGATCTCGCGCGCTGCTGCCCGCGACAGGTCGATGATGCGTCCGTCGACGAACGGGCCACGGTCATTAATTCGTACGGTGACAGTCCGGTTGTTCGACAGATTCTCCACGCGGACCCATGTGCCAAAGGGCAGCGTGCGGTGAGCGGCGGTCAGCTTCTCCATGTCATAGATCTCGCCGTTCGCGGCCCGCCTGCCATGGTAAGGATGCCCATACCAGCTTGCGATCCCTTCTTCGGTGGCTCCGATCACCGGAGCGATCGGGACTCGCACTTTGGGCTTCTTGCCGCAGCCGGCCAGAAGGAAACCAAGGAGCGCGAGGCCCGCTGCGAGAGTGCGGCTCCGCATTCCGCTGGAGATGCCGGGCCGGGAGGCGCCTTGAGACGAAGCGCAAGAGTTGAGGGAAATGTATCTGTGCTTCCCGGTCATCAATTCGACGCTCTCAATAAAGTATCTTTCATCCTTCCAAGTGATGTGAAGGTGAAACAAATCATACTTTCGATGTTTTATGTTGTGGGGCCTTGATAAGCGGATTTTGAAGCTGTTGTTCGTAAAGTTTTTTTTCTTGACATTCGCCCGGAACAACCTTATATATGAATCACACTGCGATCCCAGGGATCGCAATCACTGATGTTAGGGAGAATCGATCGATGAAGAACGCAACGAAGAAAGCCGCGAAGAAGGCCGCGGCGAAGAAGGCCGCGCCGAAGAAGAAGAAGTAAGCTGATCGCGGCAGTAAGCTACCAAGAGCGGCCCCGAGAGATCGGGGCCGTTTTCATTTGGTCCCACCCTTCTGCATCACCATCGTCCTGAAAGTCTGACCCATCCCAAACAGCAGAGTTTTCAACTGCAACTGCCGCCGCACCGTCTCCTTGGCTGAACCTCCGCGCAGCGCTTCCGCAAAATGATCCGCTTCACCCGCCCTTAATAACGTCTCGGATAGAGTCTCAAAGCGGATAACATCGAGACCATTTGCCCGGGCAGCCGCTTCGAGCGCAGTGAAATTTACATGGCTGGTTATATCCTTATCGCCCGGATCCGACAGTACATCATCGGTCGCGACATGGCGCCGGTAGGACATCAGAGTGCCTGAGGGAAACCGGGCGGACTCCTGCCGCGTGTAGCCATAGTCGATCAGGACCACGTAGCCGTTCTCCAGGCGCTGCGCAATGCGCTCAATCCATTGCAAAGCTTCCAGGTTGACCTCGACGACTTCCATCTCTTCCGTATCAGCGGTGTAATGCCGCGCGTACTCCTCGAGTTCGTTCGCCGCCTTGCCGCCTTCCATCCATCGGAAGCGATCACCGTCGTGCGTGACCAGCATCTCGTTGTAGCGTCCGCTTCTGCGGCGGAGAACGTGCACCGGCAGGGCGTCGAAGAACTCATTGGCAAACACGACTCCCTGGAAGCGGTCCGGCATCACTTGCCCGGTCCAATCTACCGGCACGTATCGGAAGGAGGCGAAAGCTTCCGCCATCTCGGCTCGCCCGGCGCCAAGCTCCACCACCTGAAAATCGGCTGGCTCGTTCATCTCTCGCCATAGCGAAGTCACTAGCACCCGGACGAGGATTCCAAAGACAGGCTGGATCTGCTCTGCGGTGTAGAAATCGCCTTCTCGCCCGAAGACGTTCCGCCCGCTGCGATAGTAGCCCTGCTCGGGGTCGTACAGGGCGACCTCCATGAAGCGAGCGAAGGAAATGGGACCGGACGCGGCAATCTCTTCCCGCAGTTGTCTTTCAAGAATTGTCACGGCTCTGCGGAGATCTTATGAACAGCTCCACCATGTAGTCGTGGATGCAGTCGTACAGATAGCGCTGGAAGGTCCAGGGGAACTGACTGTACGCAACATCACGCGGATGAATCGGCGCGGAATCGGTGTGAAGGGTCCCTGGTTTTGACTTCGCGGAGAGCACCAGAATCTCACCTGTTTCGTCCTAGAGTGCGGAGATGTCGATCAAAGCGTGCCCATAGCGGAGAATTTCCGCCTTCACCTTGTCGACGTCCGTCACGCTTGTATTGTGGCACGAGCGGTTGGACGCCCGCTGCTACACTGGAGCAAAACGGAATGGCGCTACCGGAGACAATCCGCATCAAGCTCAGTACGGAGGCGGCGGGAGCCATCGCGCTGACACCTGTTGTCGTCCGGGATCTTCCCATCCTTGAACTGTTCGAGGTGATGCTGGGCATTACAGGGAAGGATGTGGACCGAATCCGGGACTTGCTGCGGCGAGGAACTCTGGTCAACGGAGCATCGCGGTTTCGCTGGGAAGGAATCGAGGCGGAGACGGAAGCCGTTCTAGACGTCCTGCGCCGGTTTCCTGATCCGGATCCCAGCCGCCCGTTCGATCCCGCGCGCTGCGAGCGCGCCGTGTTTCGCGGCGCAAATGCAACGATCGACATGCCGAAGGCGGTCGGCTCGCGCCGGCGGTTCCTGCGAAAGCAGAGTTACTGGGACCGCCTGATGGAGGTAGCAGGCTCGGCACGCGCAATCTACATCAGCTACTCCTATCAGGAGCGGGCCGATCAGTATCGAATTCAGCCGTCGTCTCCTGCCCTCGTCATCCTTCGTGAGAGCGCTTCCCTCCTGGCTTACAGTTCCCTGGCAGACCAGATCCGCCGCGCAGCCATCGTGGCGATTGATCTGTATACGCGGCGATAATTTTGCGGGAGTCGATTGCCGGCTCCGGTGATATACTGCTCCCTGCTTAAAAGGAGAGCCATGCTGCCCGAATACCTTTCCAAAGCGAGGCCGAATCCTGCCAGCGGCCGAGCCCCGTGGTATGTCAACACCGCGCCCAGTTACGCCGGTGTTTTCCTCTGGATTGCGTTCTACCAGTCCATGGCGCAAGGGACGCTGGAGCGAGCCGGACTGGGCGTCTGCCTCCTTGCCCTGCTGATTGCGGGACTGCTCAGCTTCGGGCTGTATTATTACGTGCCCGCAATGCTCGGCATGAAGACCGGTTATCCGCTCTATGTCGTCGGCAGCTCGACGTTCGGAACCAAAGGCGGCTACCTCATGCCGGGTCTTCTTATGGGGCTCCTGCAGATCGGCTGGTTCGCTGTCGGCACTTTCTTCTCGACCCGATTTATCCTCACGGGCGCCGGCATGGATGCGACGCCCGGCACCCCCGCTTTCATCGCCGTGGCCGTTGTGTGGGGGTACGTCATGGCTTACATCGGCGTGAAGGGCATCCAGTATGTTGCGCGTGTGTCGCTTTTCCTGAATCTGATTCCCTTCCTGATGATCCTGCTGGTTTTCTTCCAGACTCGCGAGGGGATTGCGAACTATACGGTTCCTGATCCCAACGCCTTCGCCGCATTCACACTGCTGCTTCAGATCGTCATCGGTTTCTTTGCAACGGCAGGCGCGGCGGGCGCCGACTTCGGAATGAATGCGCGGCACGAACAGGATGTGCGATGGGGAGGTCTCGTCGGTATCGCTCTGGCCATCCTCTATGCGGGCGGCCTTCCCCTGATGTCAGTGGCTGGAGCGAAGGGACTGAATCCGGGATTGACGAGCATGAGCTATGACGCCGTCATCGCCTCGCTTGGCGGATTCCTGGCCTCCGGAATGCTGTTCCTGTTTGCGATCGCCTCCATTACCCCGGCCTGCTTTTGCGCTTTCATTGCGGGGAACAGTTTCTCGACGATGATTCCGGGCGTATCGCGCCTGGCCTCGACGATGGCGGGCGTCACCGTCGCGATCCTTCTGGCCGTTACCGGCGCGGCCGAGAATCTGGTCGCTTTCTTCTCGATTGTCGGCGCGTCCTTTGGTCCCATCTGCGGCGCAATGGCGGCGGATTATCTGCTCTCCGGCGGCCGCTGGTCCGGCCCCCGCGAGGGAATCAATCTCGCAGGATACGGAGCTTGGGCTGTTGGCTTTCTCGTCGGCATTCTGCCGTTCCTGCCGGTTTCAGAGCAGTTGAAGACTTACTCGCAGCCCGCTGTGGTCTACAGTTTCGTGACCGGGTTCGTGCTCTACGTCGCCCTTGCCAAGGCGGGCTTGCAGCCCAAAGTCGTTCCGATGAATGTCGAATCGGCGTCGGCCTGACAGAGCGCAATCGGCATCGGGCCGGTTGTTCCGGCTCTCTATTTCCGGCCCGCTTTCGCCTTCACGACGATTGGAGTTCCCTGGAAACCGAACCGTTCCCGTATGCGGTTTACCAGGAAGCGTTCGGTCGAGAAGTGCAATTCCCGCTTACGATCCGTGAACAGGACGAACGTTGGTGGGCGGACCGAGGCTTGGGTGATGTACTTCACTTTGAAATCGGGCTCGAAATGCAACGACTCGACGAACCTGTTGAGCTCACCGGTAGTAACGCGTTTCGACGCCGATTCGTAGACTTCACGAACTAGCGGGAACAGCCGGTCTACGCCAGCTCCGGTCTTGGCGGATATGAAAACGACCGGCGCGTAGTCGAGGAATTTCAGCTCGTCCTTCAGAATCTGTGTGAAGGCTTTCCGGTTCTTTTCCTGAACGGCGTCCCACTTATTGACGCAGAGAATGATGGCCCGGCCTTCTTCGTGAGCGTATCCGGCAATTGTCGCATCGAGCCCGACGACTCCCTCGGAAGCGTCGAGTACAACCAGCACGACATGCGCCAGCCGGATGTGTTTGCGGGCCATCACGACGCTCAGCTTCTCCGCCATCAGGCGGGTTTTTCCCTTTCGCCGGATTCCCGCCGTGTCGACGAAGATGTACTCGACGCCGTCGCGGTAAACCGACTCGTCCACGGCGTCGCGGGTTGTGCCTGCGATGGGCGACACGATCGCGCGTTCCGCCTTCACGAGCGCGTTGAGCAGAGTCGATTTGCCGACATTAGGACGCCCGATGATCGCGACTTTGATTCGGGGCGTCTCCGCCTTCTCCTCTTCGGCGGGCTCTTGTGCCGGAAAGTCCCGGGTCACATGGTCGAGCAAATCGTCGAGTCCGAGACGGTGTTCCGCAGAGACGGGGAACAGATTTTTGATGCCGAGGGAGTAGAACTCGTTCGCCAGGAACTCCCGGGAGGCGGCGTCGATCTTGTTGACGGCGAGCGACACGGGCTTCCCAAGCTTTAAGAGCATCTGAGCCAGATCGCGATCAATGCCTGTGATCTCTGTACGTCCGTCGATCAGGAAGACGATGTGATTCGCCTTCTCGAGCGCGAAGCGGGCCTGCTTCAGAATCTCGGAAGGAATCATGTCGGCGTCATTGGGAATGATGCCGCCGGTATCGATTAACTCAAAGCGTTTTCCCTTATGCTCGGCGATCCCGCTAATGCGGTCCCGGGTGATGCCGGGTTCGTCGCCGACGATCGAACGTCTTTGGCCAAGAACTGCGTTGAAGAAGGTGGATTTCCCCACATTGGGTCTGCCCACGATCACTACCGCAGGCAAACTCTCGGACTGCGCCATCGAGCTTCATCATAGCATCGCAGTATGATAATGCCTTGATACGTACGCCGGACCGCCTCTTCCTGCCGCTCACCGTTGCCTTGCTGACGCTGATGGCGGGGCTTCAGCTCAGCTCCATCCTCGAAGAAAGCCAGACCTTCGACGAGGCCGTTCATCTGACAGCCGGCTATCACTACTGGCAGACCGGGTCTTTCCAGATGAACCACGAGCACCCGCCTCTGCAGAAGCTGCTCAGTGCTGCGCCGCTTCTGATCTGGCGGCCGGAGCTCCCGTCCGACCCGAACCTTGTCAACGACCAGTTCAACCTTGCGAAGGCCTTCCTGTACGGAGGGCGGATTTCGGCCGATACGATGCTGCTTGCGGGCCGTCTGCCCACCATAGCGCTCACGATTCTCCTTGGTCTCGCCCTTGCGTGGTGGACGCGAAGGTATTTCGGCCCGCTTGCGGCTCTGGTCGCGGTCGCGCTGTTCGCGCTCGATCCGAACCTCATCGCTCACGGCCGGTACATCACGACCGATCTGATTGCCACTCTTTTCTACTTTCTCGCGTGCGCGGTCTGGACCGTTCACCTTCTGAACCCGTCGCTGCGAAACGCTTTTGCGGCTGGAATCGTGCTCGGGCTGGCCCTAGCCAGCAAGTACTCTCTGATCGTTCTGCTTGTCCTGCTGCCGGGGTTATCGATCCTGCGATGGCTGCAAGCGGGAAGAGCCTTTCCCTGGAAGAGATACTGGCTCACTTTGGGAGTCACGGTTCTCGCGGCCTTTGTCACGCTCGGAGCTGTATACGGTCCGGAAACGATCCGTGCCGCCCGGCGGCAGAACCCTCACATCGCTCGCGTCAAGATCGGGCCGTTTCACTATCCGCGGCATTCGTTTTTCACGGGACTCGATGCAGTCCTGACACACAGCAAAGACGGCCATCCGGCCTACTTGCTCGGCGAAATTTCGGATAAGGGATGGTGGCACTACTTCCCCGTCGCTTTTGCAGTGAAGTCGACGACGGCTCTGCTGCTCGCACTGTTGCTGCTGCTCTGGCTCGCTGCCCGGGCGTTCCCCTGGGCGTTGTATTCTCCGCGGAAGATCCCGTTCCCGTGGCTGGTCCTGGTGATTCCGCCGGTGGTCTTCTTCGCGGTGTCCATGACCAGCCGCATCAACATCGGCATACGGCATCTGCTGCCGGTCTATCCGTTCCTCTACGCGCTTGCAGGAGCGGCGATCGGTCACGGGTTTTCAGCTACCGTGCGCCGCGCGGCAGTCATTGCGCTTCTCAGCTTGCAGGCGGTGGAGGCAGCGAAAATTCACCCCAATTACCTGACGTTCTTCAACCTCGTGGCGGGAGGCCCGCAAGCAGGTCCGCGATATCTGCTCGATTCCAACATCGACTGGGGACAGGATCTGAAGCGGCTCAAAAGCTTCATGGACCACGAAAAGCTGACGTCCGTTTGCCTGGAGTACTTCGGATATGCGGATCCCGCCTACTACGGGATCCGGCAGGAGTACCTGCCCAAAAGCTGGGACCGGGAAGAGATGGAGCGGCTTGACTGCATTGGAGCCATCAGCGTAACCCTCCTGCACGACCTCTACATTCCCAAAGGCAGCTATGAGTGGCTGCGCCGCCGCCGGCCCTTCGGTACAATCGGGAACTCCATTTATCTCTTTGACTTGCGGAAGCCGCGAACCTCGTTGCCCGGTCCTTGAGTCCATTGCGACAATAAAGGAAGGGATCTCCCAGGATGGTAATCACGGGCATCTACTATGCGATTGGACTCGTTCTAGGCGGTGCGCTTGTCTCATATCTGACAAGCGTATGGCTCGGATTGCCATTCTATTTGCTGGCCGTCTTTTGCCTGTATTTCTTCCGCGACCCCGAACGCCAGATTCCCCAGGGCCCCTTTGCGGTTTCACCAGCAGACGGGCGCGTCGTGCAGGTGAACAAGGAACCAGGGGGCCTGACAAGGCTCAGTATCTTTCTCAACGTCTTCGACGTTCACGTAAATCGTGCGCCGATCAGTGGCAAGATCGCCCAGGTCGCCTACAAGAAGGGCAAATTCATGGTGGCCAGCAAAGCGGCGGCATCCGTGGAGAATGAGCAGAACACGGTAACGATTCAGGCCCACGACGGGACCGAGGTCGTGTTCTCTCAGATCGCCGGCCTGATTGCCCGCCGCATCGTCTTTTATAAGAAGCCAGGCGACTCTGTCGCTATGGGAGAACGTGTGGGTTTAATAAAGTTCGGGTCCCGTGTCGACGTCCTCCTGGGCCCGCAGTGGGAGATTCTGGTCCGCGAGGGGGACCGCGTGTCGGCCGGCTCCACTGCGCTGGCACGCTTAAAGGAGAATGCCTAAGTGCCGAAGATCGACTTATCCCGCCATCTGATGGATCCCAACTCCCCGGACCGCCGGCCGCGCCGTGCCGCCTATGCGCTTCCAACGCTGTTTACGGCCGGAAATCTGTTTCTGGGCTTCTTTGCGATCCTGAAGACCTTTCAGGGAGCGATGGAGGCGACGGCCGGAATCCTGGGGCCGAACATTTCGCTCCAGCACGCCTGTATCGCTATCGGAATCGCCGTTTTTCTTGACGGGCTGGACGGACGCATCGCCCGCATGACGAACACCGTCAGCGAATTCGGGAAGGAACTGGATTCCCTGGCGGATGTAATCACGTTTGGGATCGCTCCCGCTGTCTTAGCCTTTGTATGGGGCATTCAGTTTGTCGACTCGCTCGACAACCCGGTGGCTCGCGAGAACCTGCAGCGGGGAGGCTACTTTATCGCGTTCCTTTATCTGTTGTGCGGAGCGTCCCGCCTGGCAAGGTTCAATATCACGACAAACCCGGTTCCCAAGAACCCGGGCCGCCCTGACCGGAAATATTTCGTCGGGTTGCCCATCCCTGCCGCCGCCGGTTTCGTCGCCGCGGTCGTTTATGCGGCCGATGCCGCACCCATCCTGTTCTGGCCGTTCAGCTTTGCCTGGCTCGTTGTCCTGGCGGCACTGTCGTTTCTGATGATCAGCACCTGGCGGTATAGGAGCTTCAAAGATTTCAACCTGCTCCGCCCGCGTTCGCCGCTCACCGTGGTTCTGCTCGGCAGCTTTATTTATCTGGTCTTGAATTTCTCGCAGCCGGTATTGCTGGCGCTGGCCGGAACCTATGTGTCTAGCGGAATTCTTGTGCGGCTGGGCGGAGTGCTGCGCCGCCGGTTAAAGCAGCGTCCTCCGGAACCCGAGCATCAGGTTGGATGAATCGCATGAAATCAGACGTGGTGGCAATTGTTGGAGGCGACTCCCTGCTTGGACGGGAGATTCGCGACGTTGCGGACTCACTGCTGCCGCAGGCGCAGTTAAAGCTGGTCGGGGCCGACTCTGATGAGTCGGC
Source organism: Bryobacteraceae bacterium (assembly GCA_019686145.1). Lineage (GTDB taxonomy): Bacteria > Acidobacteriota > Terriglobia > Bryobacterales > Bryobacteraceae > JADGHK01. The sequence continues at coordinate 14,273 of JADGHK010000013.1, forward strand.
GGTTCTGACGGAGCAGGGCGGGGAGGCCGTTGTCATCACCCAGTTGGACGAGGAGAACCTGCGCGGAGCGAAGGCCGTGGTTTTCGCGGGATCGGCCGCGTCCACACGCAAGGCGCTGGACATGATGGCCGAGTGGGAGAAGCGCCCGCCGTTGGTTGATCTGACGCAGAATCTCGAGGACCAGCCGCAGGCGCGACTGAGAGCGCCAATGGTGGAGCCCGAGGGATTCCAGGTGGAACCGGACGCCATCCATGTCGTCGCCCATCCTGCCTCCATCGCTCTGGCTCTGTTCTTTGAACGTTTGCATCGCCGCTATCCGTTGCGCCAGTCCGTGGTGCAGATCTTCGAGCCTGCAAGTGAACGCGGCAAGCGAGGGCTGAATGAGCTGCAGCAGCAGACGATCGGCCTTCTCTCGTTCCAGACTCTCTCTAAGGAAGTCTTTGACGAGCAGGTAAGCTTCAACATGCTGTCGCGCTACGGCGCCGACGCCCCCCAGAGCCTGCAGGATATAGAACTGCGCATCGATCGCCATCTGACGACTTTGCTGTCGCGGACCGGAAAGACCACGCTGCCGTCGCTGCGCCTGTCGCAGGCGCCCGTGTTCCACGGCTACACCTTCTCCATCTGGGCGCAATTCCAGTCGAACCCGGGACCTCAAGCGTTGAACGAAGCCCTAGCCTCTGCGCTCATCGAGGTCCGGAGCGGGGAGGAAGATCCTCCGACGAATGTCGGCGTCGCTGGCCACAGCGGCATCATCGTGGGTTCGGTGGAGCAGGATCGCAACAATGCCTCGGCTGTCTGGTTCTGGGCGGTTGCGGATAACCTCAGGCTTGTCGCCGAGAACGGAATGCTGGTCCTTCAGAAGCTATTGTCGGTCGAGGCCGTCCAGTGAGATTTTTGTTCGGGCTTGCGCTGGCGGCTGTGCTGGTTTCCGCCGGGTGCGGTTATCGCGTTTCGGGCCATTCCGATCTTCTGCCCAAGGATATTAAGACAATCGCGATACCAGCATTTGCGAACGGGACCACGCGTTACAGGTTGACCGACCGCCTTCCCGCCGCCATCGCTCGCGAGTTTCTGAGCCG
>JADGHK010000695.1 GCA_019686145.1 Bryobacteraceae bacterium
ATACAATAGAATCGAAGATAGAAACAGGTGACCGATGCTTCCTCTCAAGCGACTGTTGCTCCCGGTTGATTTCTCTCCACGGTCTCAGGGCGCCGCGCGATACGCTCGCGCCCTGGTCTCAGATTCCGACGCGGAAGTTACTGTGTTGCACGTCGTGGCGCCGCCGGCGTACGAGGTAACGTCTCTCGAGGCTGCGGGCACCCTTCTGGACGACCTCCAGACTGCGCGCGTCGAAGAGGCTCAGGCGAAACTCAAGGACTATCTCGCGGACGAGCTGAAGGGGATTCCCACCAAACGGGTGCTGCTCGAAGGAGATCCTGCGCGCCGCATCGTTGAGTACGCTGAAGAAAATGAGGTCGACCTGATCGTAATGCCAACCCACGGCTACGGCAGGTTCCGCCGGTTCATCCTTGGGTCCGTCACGGCGAAAGTGCTCCATGACGCTGACCGCCCCATTTGCACGGGCACTCACCTCGAAGAACCGCCCGCCCCCAAAGAGATTCGCTTCCGAAAAGTGGCGGTGGCGATCGACCTTGGACCGGAGACTTGCAAGGCGCTCAATTGGGCCTCGAAGTTTGCCGAGCAGTATGGCGCTCAACTGCTGGTCATCCACGCGACCCCATCGTTGGAAGGATTCGCCGGAGAATACTTCGACCCGGACTGGAAGGAGAGCCTCGAAAGAGCGGCGCGAGAGCAGATTGCCTCGCTTCCCTGTGAGGTGTCGAAGGAAGCGCAAATCATCATCGATAGCGGAGATGCCCCCAAAGTAGTCTGCGCCCACGCGGAAGAGCAGGAAGCCGACCTTCTGGTGATCGGGCGCGGCTCTTCTTCCGGTATCTTCGGCAGGCTCAGAGCGAACGCATACACCATCATCCGGCAATCGCCGTGTCCGGTGGTCAGCGTTTAACCGCCGGCCGCTCGCCAATGGCGATGAGCTCCTTTGCCGTCCGGTGATACAGGCGGCCGTTGGAATAAGAAATTGAGTTCAGGCTCCACGTTTCTCCCGACGGACCCAGATCGTTCACCGCAAGCAGCGCCTTCTCATCCAATACCTCGGCCTTGCCGTCGATGACGTACGTGATCCCGAGCATCGTCGTGAAATAGATCTGATCGTTGACGGCCGTCGGGCTTCCCCAAAAGGCTGGAATCTCCCATCCGTCCGTCCGCGACCGGTCCTCGGCCGCAACATCCTCGCCCTTGGCATTCAGCGTCTTCGTCCGAACCGCAACGCCGTACACAGGTTTGTCAGGCTTCCCCTGCTCCCGGATCACTGTGACCGGAAGCTCAAGGTACTCCACTTTCCCTGTCCGAATGTTCACCCGGCCGACACAGTGCGACGGACCAGCTTTGCCCTTCGGACGAACCCGGTTCCGGCGATGCGCCGTGCTTGTGAGGAAGTAGTGATACCCGCCGACGACGATGTTCGCATGCCAGGCGGGCTGAACGCGGATGACCTCGTCAGCCGCCAGTTGATTCCTCGGGGAAAGCTCACGGACCTCACGAAGATTTACATCGCGGTGGACGATGTATCGGCCGGCTTTCAGATCCCACTGCCGATAGTCGACTTTCCGAATCAGCGACTGCTCCCGCACCAGCTTCCCCGTCTCCGAGTCAATGACCAGATGGGACTCCTCGGGGTTCATTCGGAACCAGTAGGCGTAGTCCCTGTCCCAATGCAGCACGTACAAAGCCTGCCACGTTGGCGCCTGCTCCTCGCCGTCGCCCGCGACAAATCGCCAAACCGTCTTGCCAGCCTTCCCCGGCTCCAGGCTCATCAAGCTCAAGCCGACGGGGCGCTCCGGGACATCGTGCCAACCGCCCCGGCCTGTCAGCACGGCTGGCGCTCCGTTCCTGCGAATTCCGAATACCGAGGTGCAATACGTCGTCGTGCCGTCGTCTGCCACCCACAGCGTCTTGCCTGTCCGCTTGTCGATGGCTCGCAGATTATTCCAGCCATGCTTCCCGGCGGGAAGCCCGTCGAGCGGCTCGACGTGGAGAATCACATCCCCATAAAGGATCGGCTCGTGCTGCTTATTGAACGGGTACGGTTGACCCCAAGGCTTGAAACGGCGCCGCCAGATCTCCTTGCCGTTCATGTCCCAGCAGCCCATTTCACCGCTGGCGTTGAAGAACCAGACGAACTGTCCGTCGGTGATAGGAGTGGGTGTCGTGGAATCGCTGTAGGCGTACAGCATGGGGCTCTTCTCTTCCCCGTTCAGTTCCACCGACCAAAGGATTTTGCCGTTCCGGGCATACACAGCGAGACCGAGGATCCGCCCGCTGAATCCCTTCTCGCCCTCGGCAAAGGTTGTGAGAAAGAGGCGGTCGCCCCACACCGCAATGCCGCTTTGCCC
>JADGHK010000696.1 GCA_019686145.1 Bryobacteraceae bacterium
CGGTTGGCTCCTTTCGGATTCAAGGTTTTGGTCAACCGGATTCTAATCGAAGCCGGCCGCCGTCTACCACCAACCTTCAACTACATCTGGGACACGCCCTCCGTGCGAATCGTCCGGACGAAGTTGGTCCCTTCATTGCGAACGGTCACTTCAGCGTCGGAGACCGGCGCGCCGCTGGCATCAGTCACTGTCCCGACAATACTGCTTTGGGTGAATTGCGCAACGAGAACGACAGGTAGGCACGCCAAGACGATGGCGGCGAGTACATAGCTCGGTGAACGGTTCATGATTCCCTCCATGCCCCCGCGCCGGGAAGCGCCATGGGGCGATATCCTCAGGTGCAGCGAATGATTACAGTGAGTGTAGGAAGTGGTACCTTCGCTGTCAACCGTTCGTCAGCAGATTTTGCTTTGCTTCGGCAGTATTGTGTCAACCGTGCCTCGACCGTCTTCATACAGTGACTGAATGAATCGTATCCATTCGCCAGCGATGTGTCATAATACTCAAACTGCCTCATTCCAATCCCTCTGCCCGCGTCGCTCCGTGCTTCCTTGACGCCCGCCCTCCGACTGTGTAATTATTCAATTGGCTGAATAAAGATTCGGTCCCGCCCGGTATCGCCGTCCCTACTCAAAGGCTCCACCGGCGGCAGAGGAGTTTATGATTGTGGCGACATCAATCCCAGCCAACGCGATCGGCAAGGTTTTGGCGGGCAACCTGACCCGGGACCTTGATTTGTCCCATGAGGAGCTGCTGCAGCTCCTGGAGCTGGCAAGCGACGTGAAGCGGAATCCCTCGAAGTACGCTCATGCGCTGTCGGGCCGCTATCTCAGCCTGCTCTTCGAAAAGCCGTCGCTGCGAACCCGCATGACGTTTGAGCTGGCGATTAAACAGCTAGGCGGGGACGCGGTACTCAGCACCGGTCCGATCGGCGATCGCGAGCCGTTAAAGGATGTCGCCCGCAATCTCGAGCGTTGGACGAACGGCATTGTGGCTCGAACGTTTTCTCAGGAGACGGTCGATCAGCTGGCCGAGTGGTCGAGCGTTCCGGTCATCAATGCGCTGAGCGACATGTACCATCCGTGCCAAGCGCTGGCGGATGTCTTCACGCTGAAGGAACGGTTTGGGTGCTGGAAGGGCCTGCAGGTTGCATTCGTCGGGGATGGAAACAACGTGGCGCACTCACTCATGCTGAATTGCGCCCGTCTCGGCGTGAATTTCTCGCTTGCCTGCCCGCAGGGCTATGAACCCAACCGTGAAATCGTCGCGAGTGCGGAAGGGCTGGCAGCGGTTTCAGGATCAGAGATCCGGATTACGCACGATCCGGCAACCGCCGTCTCGAACGCGCATGCGGTCTACACCGATGTTTGGGCCAGCATGGGTCAGGAGTCCGAGGCCGCAGAGCGTTCGCGGGTTTTCGCACCGTATCAGGTGAATAAGGAGTTAATGGCCAAAGCGAGGCCCGATGCGATTTTCATGCATTGCCTGCCGGCCAAGCGCGGCCAGGAGACGACCGACGACGTCATGGAGTCTCAGGCATCCGTGGTCTTCGACCAGGCGGAGAATCGCCTGCACGTGCAGAAGGCTCTCCTGCTGATGCTGCTCGAGTAGTCGATCCGGGCAGCGCTACAATCCGAATTTATGTCTACTGTTACGGTTTTGTGCGTCTCCCTGCGCGCCCGGGACGCCGTCACCAGAATGGATTTGTGCGCGATGGCGGCGGAACAGCAATGAAGCTGTGGGGAGGACGTTTCGAAAGCGGACCCTCGGAGGTATTTGAGCGTTTTTCGGGTTCGCTGCATTTCGACAAGAGACTGATCGATACCGACATCCGGGGATCGCAGGCGTTTGCCCGCGCGCTCCAGCGGGTCGGCATTCTAACCTCGGAGGAACTGGAACAGCTCCTCGCTGCGTTTGACGCGATTCGGGAGGAAGCGAAGGATCCGGCCTTCTTCCAAGGAGCCACCGACGAGGATGTCCACACGCTGGTCATTCGCAAGCTGAAAGAGCGCGTCGGCGGGCTCGCCGATAAAATCCATACGGGCCGCAGCCGCAACGAGCAGGTGTCGCTGGACATCCGCCTCTGGCTGCGCGACGAGATCGACCGCTCGCGCGGCCTGCTCCTCGATTTCATGGGCTCACTGCTTGCGATGGCGCGGAAGTATCCGGACGCGGTCGTGCCCGGCTACACCCATCTCCGGCGTGCCCAGGCGGTCCTGTGGCCTCACTATCTGCTCGCCTACTTTGAAATGTTCGACCGCGACCGCGAACGGCTGGACCAGGCGCGCGCCAGAGTGAACCGGATGCCGCTTGGATCAGGAGCGCTGGCTGGCAGCGGGTTTCCCTTCGAC
>JADGHK010000014.1 GCA_019686145.1 Bryobacteraceae bacterium
GCGCCGACCCGGCCTTCAGGCCGGACCAGCAGCGTGAAGCGCTCGGCGAATACCGAGTAAGTATTGATATCGCCGCGAGCGGTTAGCAGATACAGACCGGAAGCCCGCAAAAAGCGGCTGAGCGAATCGGCATCGTGCAGCGCCAGGCTGTATTCGCGCCAGAGCGCCGGGTTCGCGGCGGGCAGCTCGCGGATAAGGTGTTCGCGGGCGGCTTTATTAGCCGCGCGGCTGATGGCCAGGTCACGGCTTGAAAAGAACTCTTCCTGCTGAAGCTTGATACGTTCCCAGGGCGGATTACAGAGGATCACATCGAACCCGCCGCGTGCGAACACCTCGGGGAATTCCAGCGGCCAGTGGAAGAACCGCACGCGGTCATCGATCTCGGCGACGAGGGCGGCCACCGGCGCGTAGGGCGGGCGTTGCTCCAAAGCGTTGAGCACGGCATCCGTCGTCGGGATGACCTTCTCCCGTAGGTTCTTCTCCGTGAGCTCGGCGAAGAACGCGGCGCACCACAGGTCGGCCGCCAGGCGGTCTGCCGCGTACTTGCGGTTGGCCCGCACCTGTTCCAAGATCGTCTTCTTCTTGCGGATCTGTTCGGGCGTATCGTCCGGCAGCTCAAAGAGATCCTTGCGCGCGGCGGTAAGGTCAGTGACGTCCTGCGCGGGCGCGAAATCGAGCATCTGGAAGCCGACACCTTCGCGTCTGTTCTGCCTCTTGATCTCCCTCGCGACTTCCCTGTCGTCTCCGGTGACAGGCTTGTAGGCGTCATCCGGGACGCCGTTCTTCAGGATTGCCAAGTCTCGAACGCCGACCAGCGAATTGCCGCAGAGGATGCGGTGATCGAGGAAGCTCAGCGGCTTGCCCTCCGTGTGGCTTTCGAGCCACAGCGCAACCTTGCACAATTCGACGGCCAGAGGATTTCGGTCGACGCCGTAAATGCAATGGGATATCACGTCGCGCAGGGCCAGGCGGTACTCGCGCGGGCTGGGCTCTTCCTCGCCGCTGCGGATTTGGGCCAACTCCCGTGCCAACCGGCGGGCCGCGGCCAAAAGAAAGTGGCCGCTGCCGCAGGCCGGGTCGCATACGGCGATCTCAAGGAGAGCATTCTCCTTGTCCCTTGGCGTGCGTGCGCGGCTGAGGCGCTGTTGCATGACCGGCACCAGGGCGCTTTGAACGAGTTCGTCCACCAACTCCGGATGCGTATAATACGATCCGGTCGTCTTCCGCTGGGTGCCCTTGATGAGCGAGAATACCGTCCGGCCTTCTTCCTCGGTGAATACGGGCTGGAGGTCGAGCAGGCTCTCGTACACGCTGCCCAGCTCCTCAACATCGAGCGCCGAGTAGTTGATCCGGCGGGGCGCCGAGCGGCGGTCTTCGCGGTACATCGCGAGACTCCAGAGCGCGTTCAGGAAATCGGCGTTCGCGATGGTCGCGGAGTTCAAGTGGGGCGTCTTGGTCAGGTCGAACAGATCGCCATTGAGCGGCGGCACGTCCAGGATGCGGCCGAAGTCTTCGGTGTGGAACAGCCGGAACGTGGATTGCAGTCCGACCCACAGGTCCACGTGTTGGTTGCGGCCGTGGCGATTCTCGCAAAGACGGCGCAAGCGGCTGATACTGTACCGCTCGCGGTAGACGGCGTTTGCGGTCAGCAGGTTCCGCTCCTCAGTGACCATCAGGAAGAGAAGCCGGTACACCAGGCGCAGTAGTTCCTCGTACAGGGCTTGCGCTTTCAACTCGCCGCTTGCGACTGCCTGCCGAACATCCGCGTTTCGTGGATGCCGCAGCACGGCGTTCGCAAGGGCAGGGACAGCGCCTTCGACTCCTTCGCGAAGATGCTCGCGGACACGGCCGCCTTGCTCGATCGTTTGCTGATACCACTGTTCCAGGAGGCACGCATCCGGTTTCGCGTCGGGATGCGGGAGGCGCGAACGATGCAGCAACCGGAAGAACAGGGCAAAGTCGGCGAAATGCTCGCCGTTGAACATCGTTTCGAGATTGAACTCGAGGTACGCCTGCCGGCGGATCAACTGGGAGTCGCGGAGCAGCCGCAGCGTGCGGCCATTCGTAACGATGCCCCAGAGATCCTCCGTGCGGTTCAGGTACTCCTGGACCAGAGAATGCGGCGCCAGGCGCGGGCGGCCGGACTCGGCGCGACGATCAAGCGATTGCCACGCCCCGACTACGTGAACCGGCGGCGAGCCTGACGCCGCATCGGCACGATGCGAAATGGCGAACGTCAGGCCATCGACCTCCGCGGCACGGTCCTGAAGCGTAAGGTCGTAGCCCAGGACATTGAACAACGGAATCGCCCACTGCGCGCGGGTGAAGCTGACGCCGGTCTCGCCTTCTTGCGGTGTCTCGGCGCGGCGCCAGAAGCTCTGCCAAAAGCCGCGCGCATCGGACCAGGCGGCCGAGATCTGATCAATGAGATGGGTCTGATCCGTAAAGCCGAAGTCGCGGGGCTTTTGGCCGGCAGCCTTGCCTTCGGCAATATCATCAATAATCTCCGCGGCCAGGAAGCCGCCTTCGATGCGGAGCGATGGGTACTTCGCCGACATTACCTTGTCGCCTCCGTCTCCAGCCGCAACCCTTTGGGAACCGGCACCAGGACGAGTACGCCCAACAGGTCGGGCGGGAAGTGCCTGGCAACGCTCATGCCGCGCCGCGCGAGTTGAACCGAGGCGCGGACTCTTCGATGAGCCGTTTCGAGCGCCTTGGCGCGTTCGATGACCAGCGGTTCGAGCGCGTCGCGCACTGCCTCCCAATTCCGTAAGAGTTCCTCCAGGGTCTCACGCCTCTCGCCTGGAGAAATGTTTGCATCCGGACGGGCAGTCCTCAAAAGGTCAAGCGCTTTCTCCGGCGGCAGCCAAGCGGGCTCAGGTCCAGGCGATCCCGAGAAGCCGAAGCACCGGACCTCCTCCGCGAGCAGGTCCGGAGCGCCGGGCGTGGTGATCGTGTATCGCAACCGGCAGAGTAGAAGCCACGTGCGAACCTCAACGGCCGTCGTGCGAATAGCGCCGCAGCGCCGTGCGGCTGACTCAGGCTCGCCCGACAAAGCCTGTTCCATAAGCCACTGCGCCAGGGATTGCAGGAAAGGATGGTTCCGGTCGATGTACTCGACGCCTTCCGGGGGCGCAGTATTGAAGGACACTTTCCATTCGTCGATTCGGGGTGCATCCCATTGAACCGGTTCGGGCAGGTTTGCGAAACCGCTCAACAGGAGGGTGTCGCCCGTGCGACGCAATGACAAGCCGACGCGCTGGGCGGCGTTTTCCAGGAATCGCTGCGCAGTGGAGGGATCCGCCAGCACAGCGTCAGTTTCGGCAAGCTCGCGTTCGACCTCATCGGGTTTGATGGCGTGCTGCGCGAACCGTGTGCGGCTCGCCTTCTCTTCGGTCGCGGCGCGTTCCCACTTGCGGTGAATGTCCTGGACCTCGTCCACTCCGAACAGGCTCATTTGGAGGTCGGGCTGAGCAAACAGTCTCTTCAGGACAGCTTCCATAACCGTTTCCGAGTTCACCGGCACCGGAACACGGACTCCCAGGGTCTTGTAAATTTCACGTGCCTTTCGCAGCAGAACATCAAGGACAGCGCCGTCCACTGGGTTATCACGGCCGTAGAAAAGCACCGCCTTCACCACCCTGGACGGCTGGCCGAATCGATCCACGCGACCTTCGCGCTGTTCGAGCCGGTTTGGGTTCCAGGGCAGGTCGTAGTGAATGACGGCGTTGAACAGGCGCTGGAGGTTGATTCCCTCGCTCAAGCAGTCGGTGGCGACCAGGACGCGGTGCGAGTGCTTCACAGGATCAATGTGATCGATCAGCGCGCGGCGCTCATCTTCGGCGAGCGCACCCGTAATGGAGAGGACGCAGAGATTCGGGTAGGTAGTCGAGAGCCGGCGCTTGAGCTCGTCGCGAACGTAGTCGCTGGTGGCAATGTAGCGGCACCAGATAATCGGGTGGTAGCCCTCGCGGAGCATGTCCGCGACCAGCCGTGTACACTCCACGATCTTCGTATCCGCGTCCGTTCCCTTGATTGCTTTGGCCTGGCGGGCAAAGTTGTGCAAACGGCGGCGCTCGGGATCGCTGAGCTGCGCCTCACCCTCTTCTACCACGTGGCCAGGCTGAACGTCGACGGTGTCGTCGTCTGCCGACTCGAAGATGTAGGGAGAATATTCGCTGTCGTCCTGGGCGGCTTCGGTTTGCCCGGTCGCCAGGCGCTTGCCAATAGCCGCGATCGCTGCCGCAGGACTGGACATCACGCAACGCAACAGCGCGAGCGCGGTCCAGAAACGGATGCGCTGGCCCCATCCCGTGAGAGTTTCCCCGCTGCGCACCAGCTCCCGGCTGAAAACGTAAACATCTTCGAAGAGCTGCTTGTACTGCGTGGACAGGCTATAAATCTTGTCCTCGGGGTCCCGCTTCGGAAATGGCGTTTCCTCGCCCAGCCATGTGGTCACGTCGCCGCGCTTGCGCTGGACGAAGTGGCGCGCAAGCTCGATGCGTTCGGCCTCCTTCAAACCGGTCAGGTTGAAGCTCCGGAACTCGTCCTTGAGCAATCCGAGCAGGGAAAGGAACCCCGCTTCGACTCCGCTGTGGGGCGTGGCCGTCAGCAATATGAGGTGCCGGGATCTATCCTTGGCCAGATCGCACAATAGTTCGTGGCGCTGCTGCTGGCCCTTGCCACCGCTCGACGCGGCTGTCGCCCCGTGTGCTTCATCGACGATCACGAGTTTCGGGGCGTGCTGGAGGAAGTTCGCCCGGTGCGCATCGGATTTGGCGTAATCGATGCTCACGACGATATGCGGGTAGTAGCCGAAGATGCTGTGATCGCCGCTTGGCAGCTCGCGCTCCAACTGGCTGATCGTGCCAGAGCGAATCACGACGGCCTGAATGCGGAATTTGTCCCACAACTCCTGCTGCCATTGAGAGCAAAGATATGGCGGGCAGAGGACGCAGATTCGGGTAGTTTCGCCCCGGTCCAGCATCTCGCGGGCAATGAGCAACGCTTCGACTGTCTTACCGATGCCTACGTCGTCGGCAATCAGCATCCGAACTGGATCAAGGCGCAAAGCCATGAGCAGGGGAACGAACTGGTACGGCCGCGGCCGGACGCTGATGTGACCCAGTAACCGGAACGGCCCGGCGCCGTCGCGCAGCGTGAGCCGCGCTGCGTTAAAGAGCAGCTCCACGCTCATTGCGTCGCCGGCCTGATCAAGATTCGGCAGGGGGAAATGCGCCGGCTCGATTCGATCGAGGTCGAGCGCCGCCAGGCGGGAGTGAATGCCGATGGTTTCATGCTCACTCCCGGCCAGCGGCCTCAGAAGATAGAGTTCCTCGTCGGGCGAGGGTAGAACGACCCACTCCCGGTTGCGGCATTTCACGATCGAGCCTACGGAGATCCCTCCCATATTACGCGGTTGCCCCCATCTTGCCGAAACCGAACAGATCCGGATACGCAGCAATTTGCTGCTCCATGTCCTTGTCGTAGCGAATCACAATGACGCGATATCCATGGTTGCGAAGGAGTTGGCGAACGGCTATATCCTTTTCTTTCTGCGCAGGGTCGTCGTGGACCGAGCCATCGCAAAAGATACAGGCGTGCTGGCCGTCGTAGTAGAAGTCAGGTATCGTATTGACTTCGGTCAGCGCCTTCTGGGCTTCGTCAGGCAGGTCCCGCCGCGTCTTGTATAAATGTTCAAGGAAACGCCTTTCCAGCTCGGATCGGCTGTCGGTCAGGCTCTTGAGCCACTGATAGTGAGCCTCGTAGTCCCTGCCGCCATGCCGCTTGGTCGTCGTAGAAGCGATGAGATCGAGAAGCAGGTCCCGAACGAGGTGGCGATCCAGTAACCAGTGATCCTGCTGGTTGCTGTACGAGAGGATGCACTCATAGCAGGCCTGAGTGCAGTCTGCGTTCTTGTCGGCGCCGGCGCCGTCAAAGTGCAGGCGGTCCAACGCCGCGGCCGCGACGGCCGCGAACAGGTTTGCTTCCTCGACCATGCGCCGCAAGATGCCCACACCGCCCTCGGCCGCTTCCCAATACAGAATCGCCCGGCGGTCGCCAGTCCCGATGCGCTCAGATGCGAGTTCCGATTCCTCAATCTGGAAGTACTGTTCCATTCCTCGTTGCAGCGCGAACTGGAGCGACGCCACGGCGCGGTCATTTTGCTGGATTTCGGCCGGTGGGTAGACCAGTAGAATATTCTCCGTGTCGTTCACGAACAACCGCAACCTGGGGCAATCCTGATGGTTTGCAGGTTGTTGGTTGGCGGCTGCCGCAGAGGGATTGATCTCGCCATTCGCAAGATTCACGGTGAACCCGTCGGCCTGGCGTTTCCAGCCGTGATTGATGCGGTAGAGAGTCGCTTGTGGACCATAAACGGCGCGCATCAACGGCTGCGCCGGGTCCTTCCCGACTGTCGCTTCGACGGTTCGGGTCTGCCCACCAGCGCTGGCGAAGCGGAAGTGAGTGGACGTTTCGTACCCGCGCCGAACCCGCTCTTCCTCGTCGCATGTGATCCGTGAGCGGCGAATGGTGCGCGCGTCCGGCATTTCGAGCAGATTCACAAACAGGCTCGTGGAACCATCGAGCACGGTCTTGCAACCACTGCAGCGATCGTCCGTGCTGGCGTTGTAATAGCCGCAAACACTGCACAGCTTGGCTTGGGCACGCCGTGAGCCGAGCCCGCCAGGCGGAACCCAGAATCGATGGAGCTGATACTTGGCGCCTTCGTGGTAAATGAGATTGCCTGGGCCGAATTCGGTGATCGCAAGGAATCGCGCTCGGCTAATGAACTCGCCTTCTTCGCGCGGGATATATACGCGGATCGGCAGGCGCGGGAAGTTGTATCCGGGAAGGAAGCCCTCGCTGGCCAGGTAGCGATACGGGTAAAAATCCGACTCCTGCCGCGTAGTTCCGATATTCGTCAACAGGTTTCGCTGCCGCTTGGCTTCCTCGACCTTCTGGCGAGCCTCTGCCTGGACCTTCGGGTCAAGCGCAGTAGCCTCCTGCTGCTGCGCATCGCGGAGCTGCTTGGTAGCCGCTTGGAAGAGTTGGCGCCAGCGATCAAACGCCCGGTCGAACGCATTAGCAGCGTGCCGGATCGTGTCTTCCAGCCAGTCGGGCCGGTACCATGCTGCGTCAGCAAGATCGGCGCTGCACAGATCAAGGATTCGCCGCCCCTCGGCAATGCACTCGGCCAGCCGAGCCTCTGAGAGCTGAATTTGGGCCTTGACGTTCTCCTTTAGGGGCAAGTCTTCCCGCTGCAAGTCGAGTAGTTCGTCCATGGACCGCTCGATCTTGAGGTTCACCTTCGCGAACCAGACGGCGTGCATGTGGGCCCGAACCATGTCCTCGTTTGACAGGTCGATCCGGGGTGGTCGCACGGAGCCGGCCACAATTTCCTCACGGCGTCGGAAGAAGTATTGATCGTGGCCGCTCAACGCCGAGCAGTAGGTCAGGATGAGGGCAGGATCGCCCTTCCGCCCCGCGCGGCCACTGCGCTGCGCATAGCTCGCGGGTGAAGGCGGAACATTGCGCAGATGGACGAGTTGCAGGTCGCTGATGTCGATGCCCAGCTCCATCGTGGGCGAGCAGAACAGGACCTTGAGGTCGCCCTCTCGGAAACGCCGTTCGCGCTCCTCGCGGTTTTCGTATTTGACCTGGGCGGTGTGCTCAAGGCCCTCCACGTCGCGCAGGGAGTGCGCGCGGTGTTGGTACATCTCGCGGAAGTACTCGTTGGCGGCCTGCTGGACCTTGATGAAAATGTCACTCGCAGCCCGGCGCGAGTAGATAGGATCGGGTGGCGGCGGCTCGCCTGTGCCCTTCTTCCAAACCAGAACCGCCGATTGCAACTGGACGAACTCGACTCCGCGCTCCGTATCGCGTCGAAGCAACCCCTGATTAACCAGCACCGAGACGAGCTTACGAATGAACTCGTCATAGTGCCCGATGTCCAGCTTCCGTCGGAGATAGCGGCCAACGAGACTTCGTGCACCGAGACTGATCCCGGGCAGACGCCCCGCGGCCTGGCCGGGAAGAATCAGCCGGTCCGCGCAGCGCAACTGCTCTTCGGGGTCGAAGCACCAACGCTCGTTGATGACCTCATTCACGCGCCGGCGAAGCTGTTGCTGATAAACCTCGTGGAGGCTCGCCGCGTGGATAGCTAGCTTCTTTCTCGCAAAGTCGAGTAAGGGGGTGAGTAGGTTGATCCGCTCCTGTTTGGTAAGGGCCGCCATTTCAAGCAGACCGGCCCACAAATCGTCACGCTCGGCGCAGGTTTCCAGGCCGTCGTATTCGACCCGCAGAAGCCCGCACTGCTCCAGATTCGGGTGAACCACGCGCCAGGCGCGGCGCAGGTCTTCGTAAATACGGTACTCCACCAGGTCGCGGAATGCCTTCCAGGTTGTGGCAGCCAGCGCGGAGTGCGGGTCAAGCTGCGGGTTTTGGGCGATGTCGCTAAGCTTCAGCCCAAGCGAGGCCACTGTCTTGTCGGCAATTTCGTGGTGGCGAAGTTCACCATGCTGTTTCAGCGCGTCATAGATCGCGGCGCGCAACAGAGAAACCAGAACGAAATCGTTGAAGTGGCCGGCCTGGAGCGAAGCGTCCTGGCGGTTGTCGGTGAAGCTCAACAGCTTGCGAGCAGGGCCGGTGATGCCGGCCTTTCCCGCATGGTCGAGCGCGGAGATGCCCAACGTGGTGGTTGCCGAGCTGCGGCCCTCATTCGACAAGCCGGTCAACTTCCGAAAGTCCCTGTCCCGGAGCGTGTAGTATTCGCCACAGGACTGGCAGATGAGGAATGGGCTGTCCTGGAAATATACCCTGACAGAGTGCGGACTGGGTTGCTGAAGCACGGCGCCGTCAGGCTGGACGTGAAGCGAGCGGGGGACTCGGTTGCGATAGTTCTGGCGAACCTTGCCATTAGCTTCTAGCCACTCGGGCGGCAGATCATCATTCGACCAGTCGAAGGGCTCGGACGGAGGCAGCATCAGGTAGCCGCGGCGGCCGTCCTGGTTCCCATCCTCGAACGCGGTCTCCGTCCACGGGCTCATCACGTTCTGCGATTCGTCATACTTGACCCTGTAGTACTCCTGCCCGCACACTCGGCAGAAAAGCATAGGGTACAGGAGACGCTTGAATCCGTCCGGCGAAGGAGGCGCGTAATACTGCCCATCCAGCGTCAAGAAGCGGCTTGCCCGGCCCTCAATCGTACCGTAGACGGCGCGCCCTTGCGATATGAACTGATGAAGCTTGAAGGCGAATGCAGTGCTTCCTCCATCCTGTTTGATCCTGCTGCCGGCCAGAAAGAGTTGCCGGAGCTTCTGTTCGGCGGCGTCGACGGGGGCGTTCACCGTTTCCGAGAGAGCCGAGGCCAAGCGGCTAAGGCTTTGCGGGACTTTCCGGCGGAAAACACCCTCCGCGTCCTTTTCAATGCCCACGGTCGACTCCACCCATGATGCGAGAGGAGTGGCGAGCAGTTCGGATGCGTTTTGTGGAAGCGGCGCTTCAATAGATTTACGAAGCTCGTCTGCGGTGACCGGCTCGGTATAGTTCGAAACCGGAACCAGAGTCTCTTCGATCACATTGGACTCGGCAATGGAAGTCCCAAATAGCTTGCCGGCAAAATTGCCTACGGCCGTCCGGCGTTCAACCCCTGTCACAGATCTGTGGGCGACCATCGTTGCGCTGGTGCCGATGTGCAGCAGATCAGGGTTGCCGCAACGCTCCTTCAGGCGCCGAACCAACATGGCCACATCTGCGCCTTGCCGTCCGCGGTACATATGCAGTTCGTCGAGAACCAGAAACTGGAGGCCTGATGTGGCTTTGTCCACGAAGGCTGACTCTTGCGGCCGCAAGAGCATCATCTCCAGCATCATGAAGTTGGTGAGCAGAATGTGTGGACGCTCCTGCTGGATGCGAATCTTCGCGGTCTCGTCCTCTTGACCGGTGTATTTTTCGAACCGCACGGGCATCGGTTGCCCCGTTCGCGCTTGATAGGCCTGCCGGAGCATAGAAAGAGACTCGAATTGCGAGTTCACCAATGCGTTCATCGGGTAGATGACAATAGCCCATACCTTGTGGTCCTTGGTGTTCGCGCGGAGTATGGCGTCGAAGATCGGGATAAAGTATGTGAGGCTCTTGCCCGAGCCGGTCCCGCTGGTCACGACGTATGACTGCTTTTTGGAGGCCCGACTAATTGCGTCGCACTGATGCTTATAGAGCCGGATTGGCACCCCGTCCGATGTACGAAATATACTTGCCGTTGCCGCGGTGAGCGTCCCCGCAGCAGCGAGATCATCAACGGACTGAGCAAGCTGGTAAGAGGGGTTCAGTTGCAAGAGCGCATCCGGCCAGAATACGTTCTCCTGGAGCAGTTTCGTCTCGACAAACTGACGAATCCGATCGTCGGCAATCGACAGAAAGCTCTGGACATAGCGCTGGTAGTCCTGTACCACGCTAGCGTGGAGATCAAAGATGCTCATGGCTGAAATGAACAATTATTCTATATCGTGAGCGTTCGTACAGCCTTGAACAGCAAGGCTGAAGTTGGGCAGACGCGAGGGTCGCATAATCAGGCCTTGGATGGGCTGATACCGTGACACGGCGGCCCCGAGGTCACTTCCTTCCCCGAAGGAATGCCGGCAGGCCGATTAGCCGTTCAAAGAGCGGAACCGAGGGGAACTGGGATGCGCTGGAGGAATGCTCCGGCTTCTGCGCCGCGGATCAGCGCCGCGCTTAGGTAGCACGGACTATGGGTGGGCGACGGGTCGCTGACCGCGAGGTGCTCACCCCGAAGCGCCGGAGTCGCCGCATCGTTTTTGGTGTCGCGAACTTGTTGGGAATGGAGCGGGAGACGGGACTCGAACCCGCGACGTCCAGCTTGGGAATTCGTGACTCACTTGATTCTCAAGTACTTTCCGGTCTAGTCCAGTCTTGTTCGGTCCATGTAGTTTCAACCAGTTCCATCGGCAAGCCCGTCCGCATGTCGTACTGTCGTACAACCTGACCGCCTCGCAAAAGAAAAGCCCTGCTGGCCGGCAGGGCTTGATTGTGAGGTGGAAATATGTCGGTAGCGGCCGACGCCCCTACGGTACACCATGATCATCAGCGCGCGCAACGGTCTTTTCTGGAAGCCGCAGCCGAACAGGTAGTCCTGGACTACTTGCAGGCGCCTCCCCGTCGTCAGGGCGTGACGCTCAAGACGCTCTGTTTCAACGTCCTGCCTGCCAACCGCAACCTGCTCCTCAAGAGCATTGAGGCACTCGCTAAGCGTGGATTGATCCAGCTTCGACCGTCTGCGGGCGACATTCTCGTGCGCATTGCCCAGGAGGTGCGGCAATGACGACCGCATCTCCAGCGCGTGGACCTGTACCACCCAAGCCGCTGGCCGAGCGCATGGCCGAAGAGCTGCTGCGGGAGCCTCGCTGGGTCTGCTGGCGCTACGAGACCAGGAACGGCAAGCCCACAAAGGTTCCGATTCAGCCAAACGGGCAGCCTGCCAAGTCGAACGATCCATCTACATGGACCAGCTTTGAAGTCTGCCTCGCCGCCTCGAGGCGGTACGCCAGTCTCGGCATTGGATGCATGCTCGGAGACGGTATCGTAGGAGTCGATCTTGATCATGCGCGCGACCCGGAGAGCGGTGCGCTTCAGCAGTGGGCGCAGGAGATCATCGATGAGCTGAACAGCTACACAGAAGTCTCCCCCAGCGGCACGGGAGTGCACATCCTATGCCGCGGCGAACTGCCTCCGGGGCGGCGGCGCAAAGGGCATGTGGAGATGTACTCCGAAGGCCGGTTCTTCACCGTCACGGGCCAACGTTTGAACGACCGCGACGTCGAGGATCGGACCGCTGAACTGGCCGCCCTGCATGCCCGCATCTTCGGAATTTCCGTAGATGGCCGAAGGAATGGCCACAGTGCGCGCAGGAACGGCGCCAGTGCCGTTCCTGGGGCCGCGGCCGACGTTGGAGACCAGGAACTCATCCAGCGCGCGTCTGAGGCCAAGGACGGCGCAAAGTTCGCCCGTCTGTGGGCAGGCCAATGGGAAGGCGAATACTCCAGCCAGTCTGAGGCCGACCTCGCGCTGTGCAACCTGCTGGCCTTCTGGACCGGCGGCGATTCCGGCCGCATTGATCGGCTGTTCCGCCAGTCCGGCCTGATGCGGGAGAAGTGGAACCGCGACGACTACCGTCAGGCCACGATCACGGCGGCGCTGGAGGGCGTCCGCGATCACTACAATCCATCAGCCGCAGGCAACGGGCGTGCGGTGATGCCTTCGGGCGGTGATCCGGGTGATCCGGGTGCTACGGATCGCTTCCGCGCGTACCCGCTGACCGACACCGGCAACGCCGAGCGGCTAGTGCTGCGCCACGGCGAGAACATCCGCTACTGCCATCCGCAGAAAACCTGGTGGGTGTGGACCGGGCGCCGATGGGAACCCGACCGCAACGGCGCAGTAATGGATCTGGCCAAGTCTGTGGCGAGGGAACTTTATCAGGCGGCCTGGGAGATCCCCGATGCGGACCGGAAGAAGCAGACCGCGCTGTGGGCCATCCGGAGCGAGTCCACCGACAAGAAGAAGGCCGCCCTGGTCTCGGCGCAATCGGAGCCCGGCATCCCGATCCTGCCGGAACAATTTGATGCGGACCTGTTCTTGTTGAACTGCCTGAACGGGACCATCGACCTTCGAACCGGCGAGCTGCGGCCGCACCGGCGCGAGGACTATTGCACGAAGCTGGCGCCGGTTGTCTACGACCCATCTGCGCGAAGCCCGCTATGGGAGCGCTTCCTGCGGGAGGCGTGCTGCGGCGATGAGGACTTGATCTCCTTCCTGCAACGCGCGGTGGGCTACAGCCTCACGGGATCGGCCGCCGAAGAGAAGCTGTTCTTTGTCCACGGTCCGGCGGCGGCGGGGAAGTCAACTTTTCTCGAGGCGATCAAGGCCGCCCTCGGCGACTACGCCAAGACGGCTGACTTCGAGTCGTTCGTGCAGCGGCGGGAAGCCGGAGCCGTCCGGAACGATATCGCGGAGCTGGCGGGGCGGCGGTTCGTGGTCTCCATCGAGGTTGACGAAGGGAAGAAGCTCGCCGAAGGCCTGATCAAGTTGCTGACCGGCGGCGACACCGTGCGGGCACGCTTTCTCTACCAGGAGGCATTCGAGTATGTGCCCCAGTTCAAACTATGGCTGGCCGCGAATCACGCGCCGCGTGTGCGCCATGACGATTCGGCGATGTGGCGGCGCATCCTGCGCATCCCCTTCGAGAGTGTAATTCCACAGGCGCGGCGGGACCCCAGCGTTAAGGCGCGGCTGAAGGACGTCGAGGAATCCGGCCCGGCAATCCTCGCCTGGGCCGTGGAAGGCTGCCTCCGATGGCAGGAAGAGGGTCTCGGCGTCCCCGAGGTGGTGGAGGAGGCCACCGAGCAATACCGCCTCGACATGGACCCGCTGAGAGACTTCATCGCCGATTGCTGCGTCCTGGCTCCACATGCCTGGACGCCAGCGGCGAAGCTACGGGAGGCCTACGAGAAGTACTGCAAGGAGAACGGCGAACGCCACGTGCTCAACGCGCGAGACTTTGCTGACGGGTTAAAGGCAAGGGGATGCCAAACTGAACGGAAGCACACAGGCAGAGGGTGGCGGGGCATCGGTTTACTAGTGGATGGAGAGGCGTGACGCCACTACCCTGCGCTAAGTATTTGAAAACACGGCGCGTGACGTTTCGTGACGTCATTTTCGACAAAATCCCCTTAGTAAAACCCTCGCGTATATGATTTTACCGATTTTGACGTCACGTGACGTCACGCCTGTGGTAAGTCATTGAAAAAACTAGAGGGTGGCGTGACGTCAGGCGGCGTGTGGCGTCACGCGCGTGACCTGACCGGGCTGGCCAAAGGATTTTTGGCGCTGCCGCCGGCGGCTAGGCGGGGCATCCGCCGGCGTCCGCCTGGGGGCCGCGCTGTGTCACGCCCGACGCGGGAAGAACCCCAGGCATTGGCCACAGAGAGGAGACGAACGAATGAAACCATTTGAATCGCCACCGCCGAGCGACGTTGCCCGAGCATGGCATCTCTGCCGCGAGCTGGCGGCGCTGCTCGGCCGCATCCCAGAGGATCGTTTGGGCCCGCTCGAGGATCTCCCGCCTCTGCTCGAGAAAGTTGTGGCGGCTAACCGCCGGCCACGGCCAGGGACATCACCCCAATGTGGCGGCAAGGCGGCCAGGCACGGCGCGCCCGGGGCGAAGCAATGGGGTCGGCGTCGCGGGTCCTTCCTCGCGCCTCGCGGCGGCGGGTAGATTGATTGCACGCTGCGGCTACCGCCATGGCGAAAAATTCAGTGAAGTTGACGAGGAGGTGACGCATTGACGAAGACCGAACTGGCCCGAGACCTGAACATCAGCCAGCCGTACATAACCAAGCTTGCCGATCAGGGGCTGGTGGCGCTGCGTGCAGACGGACACGTTGACTCCGCGGCAACGATGGAACGGCTGTATCGGTACTGGTCGCCGTCCGAGGGCTGGTGGACAAAGCGAGTCGGCCCGCTGGGCCAGGAGCTGCGGCGGCGCTGGCGGGCGGACGAGCAACGATGGGCAATCGCATTTAATGAGGATGTCAAATGAAGCATCGAAAATTCAAGCCGCTGGCGCTTGCTTTGAGGGTTGAGCCAACGCTGCACTTTCACAGCGTCGTGGACGGGCAGGAGTACATCCTGCCGCTCGAGCCAAGCCAGGCGCGCACGCTGGCCGGCGCGCTGTTGCTGCTTGCCGATCAGATCGAAGCGCGGCAGGCGCAGGAGGCCGTAGACGGGGCGAGGCCAGAGGCGGCGGCCTCTGGCGTGGACAAGACGCTCTGGCGCGCGCCGTTGATCTCGATTAATTGAGGAGGGCTTATCAAATGCCTTGGGAACAGACTGCAACCGAAATTCAGCATCGCGTGCGCGATCCGAACGATTTTGAGCCAGACAGTTTCCGGACGATCACGCTGAAGGCCGACCGTCCGCGCGTTTTCGCGGTCATCGGGAAGCTCAAGGGCGAGACCAACACTACGATCCAGGCGCTGCGGTTTCCGAAAGAGGATGGATGGACCCTCGCGAAAGCGCAGCAATGGGTGGATCAGAATTTCGACAAGAGCGCGCATCAGGCCTCGTCGAGCACGACGGAGATGACGCATTTGGATGGCGGTCCTCAGCGCGTGACTCTGGGGATTGAGCGGCTGGCGGCGCATTTCGAGGGCGCGGTGAACCGCGAGGACCGGACGGCGCGGCTGGTCTTCTATTCGGGCGCGCCAGTGCGGCGCCAGGGGCCGGGCGGGGCATACGACTTGCGATTCAGCATGGAC
>JADGHK010000697.1 GCA_019686145.1 Bryobacteraceae bacterium
AAGACTGGCTCTCGTCGTACTAGCCATCGCCGCCTGGGCGCTCCCGGCTTGGGCAGATCCTCCAATGACCAAACTCCGCATCGAGGTGAAGACCCTCAAGGACAAGCCGATCGAACAAGCCAGCGTCATTGTGCGGTTTGTCGAAGGGCGTTCCGTCGCGAAGTTCGGTAAGAAGATTCAAACGAACTGGCAGTTGAAAACGAACCAGGACGGAGTTGCGAAAATACCGCCGATTCCGCAGGGGAAGGTCCTCATCCAGGTGATCGCAAAGAACTATCAGACCTTTGGCGAGGTCTTTGACATCAATGAGGAAGAAAAGACTGTGGTAATCAGGCTAAATCCGCCGCAAGCCCCTTACTCCGCACATCAGTAGACAATCAAGGCCGCTTCTTCTGTCACCCGGCTTTTTGCAGCTCTACGTGGCGGAGCAGGCGCTCGAGTTCCGTTTCCAGCCGCGCGATCCAGAATTTGGCGTTTTCAACGTCGCCGCGCGAGGCAGCTTCCTCGAGTCCGCCGGCGCAGTCCGCCACGTGGCTCGCGGCAATTCGACTGGCTGCGTTGCGCAGATTCTGTGCCTCCGACAACAGCGCACGATAATCCCTGCGGTTGGCGGCAGACTTCAGTTTATGCACCCGCTCCGGCGCGATCTGCAGGAATAGCTGCAGCATTCCCGTCATAAGCCTCGGACGGTTATCGCCTAGCTCCGCGGCACGCTCCTCGTCAATCGGCGGAGTTGTATCCTCCACACTCGCTGGAGGCTCGACATCCGTCTTGTTCAGGTAGCTCTCGACGGTCGAGATCAGGTGGCTTGGATTGACCGGCTTGGCGATATAGCCGTTCATGCCGGCCGCCAGGCACCGCTCGCGATCCCCGGTCATCGCATGCGCGGTCATGGCAATAATTGGAAGCTGCCGCCAACGCGGATTCTGGCGGATCAGCCGCGTCGCTTCCAGGCCGTCAAGCACCGGCATCTGGACGTCCATCAAGACGACGTCAAAGTCTTTTTTATGCAGGAGCTCGATGGCTTCACTGCCATTGGGAGCGATGACCGATTCATAACCGCGCTTCTTCAGGATTGCCGTAATGACCTTCTGATTGACGAGGTTATCTTCGACAACGAGGATCTGGCGCGGCCGCTGCTGGCCGTCCGGTTCGACAACGGCGGCAAGCTCGGCCGGTTCCAGAGTCTTCCCTGAATGGCTGGCGACCATCCCCAAGGGCAGGACAACACGGAATGTGCTTCCTACTCCCACCTTGCTCTCCACGCTGATGTCGCCCCCATGGATCTCGACCAGCCGGCGAGCAATTGCCAGTCCGAGGCCCGTTCCCCCATAGCGCCGGCTGATACTGCCATCGGCCTGCGTAAACTTCTCGAAGATTTTGGGAAGGTTCTCGGGCGCGATTCCGACGCCTGTGTCCCGCACTTCGACAATCAGATCGAACCGGCCGGGCGCCGGGTGCTCAGCGGCATCCACATCGAGCGTCACGGATCCGCTTTCAGTGAACTTCACTGCATTGCTTAACAGATTGGCAATGATCTGGCGCAGGCGGAGCGGATCGCCAACGGCCTCCGCCGGGAGCTTTGGCGATATCCTGCAATTCAGCACGATGCCTTTCTGGCGCGCCTGAGGCTGGTGCGACTTGATGCAATCATCAATCAGCCGGTCGAGCTCGAACGGGACGCGCTCGAGGATCATCTTGCCGGCCTCAATCTTCGAGTGATCGAGGATATCATTGAGCAGCGCGAGCAAGGAGTTTGCGCATCGCTGCGCCGTCTCAAGCTGGTCACGCTGCTCCGGCGTCAAGTCGCTATCGAGCACGATGTCAATCATGCCGAGAATTCCGCTCATCGGCGTCCGGAGCTCGTGCGACATGTTGGCCAGGAACTCGCTCTTGGCCTGGCTGGCAGCCTGAGCCCGCTGCACTGCCTCTTCCAGAGCTTCTGTCCGATCCTGAATCCGCTTCTCCAGCGATTCCTGGTGCAGGCGGATTTCGCGCTGCGACGCTGCCAGATCGGCAATCATCTGGTTGAAGCTCTCGCCAAGGAACTCAATTTCATCGCCCGTCCGGCTGAACTGGATCGGTTCCAGGCGCCCTTCACGGACCGAGGTGATGCCTTCCCTCAACAGCGTGAGCGGGCGAACCAGGAGGCGGATCGTGAAACGAGCAATCACCGCCGCTACCAGCAGGATGCCAAGACAAAGAATGATGCCTTTGGTCGGGTCGAAGGCGTTGTGACGAAGATCGTACGCGATGATTGTCACCGCGACCCACAGAACGAGCATCACCGTGAAGACAGAGAACTTCGTCGCCAGCGAACGCGCCGGCCGGGGGCGGTCGTCCTGTC
>JADGHK010000698.1 GCA_019686145.1 Bryobacteraceae bacterium
AAGACGCCGTAGTTGCTGGTGGTGCGCGGCGGCTTATAGTCGAGGTTGAACGGCCCGTTGTAGTTATGGCTGCGGAGCAGAACCAGCACGTTTAACCAGTCCAGCGGGTTGACCAGGCCGACGGCAATATCCACATCATGCTTCAGCCGGTAGCCGTCGTTGATATCGAAGTGCCACAACTTGCCCGCCATCAGTGCCCGCGCCAGAGCAGCCCTGGGTGCAGCGCCCCACATCAGCTCGTGCAGATACTCCGGATTCAGGCCGACCATCTCGGGATGTTTCAGCAGCCCGGATGAGATAAAGGCCAGCATGGCATCGCTGGTCGGGAGCAGGATCTCGGCCTGAGGCTCGAAGGGCTTGGCTTCCAGGCAGTGCTTGAGAGTGGACCGGTTGTATTTCGCGGCAAGTTCGATATCTGCCTCGCAAGCCGCGTTCAAGGCGTCAGCGTACCAGCGCAGCGTCTGGGTCTCCTCAACTGCGCCCTGAACGTAGTAGCCCAGAGATCCGGGCCAGTACACGGCGAAGGAAGCTCCCAGTTGGTGACCAATGGCCACGGTGTTTTGAACGCGCTTTGCGGCATAGGCTCGAACGTCGGGAGACTCGGCCGCAGGGCTGGCGGCCCAGACCGGGTGATGGAACGTTTCGGTCGTCACCATCGAGCACTTCACGCCGTGCTCGTTCAACGTGCGCTTGATGCAGTCGACAATTTCGTCCTGCTGGTCGGTCATCAGCGCTTGAGTTGGGATGACGTCCGTATCGTGGGTGGTCCAGTAACCAATCCCGATCTCAGCGTACTTTCGGATGACTTCCTGAAAGGTCACCGGCTGGCGGGTGGGTGCGTGAAAGAGGGCCTGCCCCTCATAGGCAGCCGCCCACTGAGGGCCGGAGATGTAATATTTGCGGCGCGTCTCGGGAGAGTACGCTCCGCCGCAAGCGTCCATTAGCCTGGCGACGAGGGCCTGCTGTTGGTTCACTGGAACTGGTTTCATGGGTTCTCCGACCAGTCATCATACCCAGTCGGGTGGCGTGACGCCAGAGGGCAGGCAAGCCGAAAAAGAGGCGTGGGGAATTATTGAAGGCGGTTCTTGGCGCGCTCGCTATGTACGAGCTCATCGAAAATTGCCAGAACCTGTTTCCGGTAGAAATAGAGGCGCTTGAGTGTCTCGCGGAAGGAGCTTTCGTAGCGCGGAGCTTTCATCCACTTCTCTACCAGAGACTTCGGCACGTCGATGTCCCGGCGCAGCGCGTCGACGGAGTGTCCCCGCAGAAACAGTCCGTAGAACATTGCTGCCTCCCGCTGTACAGCAAGCGGATCAAATTCATCCCTACCCGTCATACAAACTGTTCATCGGCCTGGTTTCTTCGTCCAGGTTTCGCCTTCACAAATTAGTGTCAGTATCCTGCACCGAACCTGCTTATTTTACGCAAATTGGGGACAAAACGGTTCGGCCTGGGGGCTTCCCCTCAAGTCCCCAGTCTACCAGAAACCTAAAGAATTTCGGAACGGATTTGCGCGCCTCTAAGAGGCGCAAGCGGTCTAGCTGAGCCGGCGGTAGGAACTGCCGAAGTACACAAGCGGCTGGCCTTCCCGGTATCGGGCTCGCGTCACTTCCGCAATCAGGATCGCGTGGTCGCCCGCGTCCAGGATCCGGGTCGTCCGGCATTCAAGGGCTGCCAAGGCGTCTGTGAGAAGCGGAGCGCCGCATGGGCTCTTCTCCCACGCAAGGTCGTGAAAACTGTTCGAGCTCCTCTTTGCAAACCGCACGGAGAGCGCCTCCTGCTCTTCGCCCAGCATGTTGATTCCGTAATGGGCGGCCCGTCTGAAGCAGGGCAGGATGCTGCAGCGATGGTCGACGCAGACAAGCACCAGGGGCGGCTCGCAGGAAACCGATGTGAAGGAATTGACGGTGAGACCGTGCGGCGTACCAGACTCATCTAGAACTGTCAGGATGGTTATGCCGGTTGCGAATCGCGAGCAGACACGGCGGAACAGGACGGAGTTGATGTCGGAAAGGGCCATTCTCCCAGCGCTCTTGACAACGGTGTAAGCTCAATCCTATCATGAAGTTTGCAATCTTTGGCGCCTGCCTAGAACGATCAGCCAGATCAGTTTGCCCACGGCGAGGAGGATGTTTTGATCAAGCTGGATATTATTAACGAAGTCGTCAATCGTACCGGTATCACTAAGACCAAGGCTGAAATGGCCGTCGAGACGGTTTTCGAGACGATGAAGAAGGCTCTTGGTCAAGGGGAACGGATCGAGCTCCGCGGCTTTGGCATATTCAACGTCCGCCCGCGCAAAACGGGCATTGGACGGAATCCGCGGACAGGTGCGGAAGT
>JADGHK010000699.1 GCA_019686145.1 Bryobacteraceae bacterium
ACCGGCCGGCGCTGCTTCCTGCTCTGCCCCTGCGCCGGCAGCACAAGGGAGATCCCAAGCACAAGAACGAGCAAGCGCATGATTTGATTGTAGCGGTGTGTCATCCGGCACTTCTCAATGGTTTTGGGACGAGGTTGGAGAGAAAGGGGTTTCCGTCTGACATGCGCTACCGGGACGAAGAGACCAACGCCGTGAGCGGCCGCAGCGCAGTATTGGCGCTCACCGCAGGCGCCTCCGGCGCGTAAACGGACGCAAGCTGCTTCGATACAGGCCGCCCGTCAAACAACCTGCCGAAGAAGGTATGAGGATCGTCTGCGGGCCGTCCCTACCGCCCCGCTTTCCGTGACGAGTTCGAGCGCCCTGCCTGGGGCCCTCCGGCCTGGGTTCGACCCATCGCCTGCTCGCCCGCCGCGCGCGACGGCCGCTTCCGGGCTTGTACGCGGACCCGTTCCACCTGAGGCTGCGCGGCGCCTTTGGTCGCCTCCTTCAGGATCGGCTTGGCGAAGCTGTGCAGCCGCTTTGCTGTTTGCTCCTCTTCCCGCAAGGTCTGCTGCAGCAGTTCGGCCACCTGATTCAGGCCCATCATCCGGGCGATCATAATCGCCGATTCGTAACCGCTGATCTCGTACTGCTCGATCCTTTCCGAGGCGCCAAGCATTCCCACGTCCTTCAGGGCGCCCTCGGCCTCCTGCATTCTTTCCTCGCCCTCCTGGATGAGTCCCTGCATGCCTTCACAGGGTTGCCCCTTCGCCTTCTGCCCCATCTGGTCGAAGACCTTGCGCAGGCGCTCCACTTGCATTTTGGTGGTCTCGGCATGGTTCTTGTACGCCTCGCGGAGGTCGGGATTCGAGGCCGCCTTCGCCATTCGCGGCAATGCCTTCACAAGCTGGCTTTCCGCATGGTAAAGGTCCCTGAGTTCGCTCAAGAGTAAATCCTGTAAGTTGGTCATGCTTGCTCCCATGAATCGATTCTGTTATGAGACCCCGCACGATTGCGTTTGTTTCCAGGAAAGCTTGACAGGGAGCACAGAATGAGGGCGCTGAATGTGGGCGCTTAGGCCTGGAACCGGTACCCGAGGCCGCGGAGCGTGATCAGATGCTGCGGGTTTCGCGGATTCTGTTCCAGCTTCTGCCGCAGCCACGCGATATGCACGTCGACCGTTCGCGTCGGCACGCCTGCCTCATACCCCCATACCTCGGTCAGCAGGCGTTCGCGGGAAAGAGTCTCGCCGCGATGCTCGACCAGATAGCGAAGCAACTGGAACTCCCGGGCGGAGAGGTTCACAGGCTGATTGTCCTTCCGGACTTCCGCCCGACGCAGGTCGATCTGGAGAGAGCCGAACTGCAAAATACTCCCGCCCGAAACGGAGGGAGTGGCCCAGCGCCGGAGCAGCGCTTCGACCCGCGCGAGAAGCTCCATCATGTCAAAGGGCTTTGTGAGGTAGTCATCAGCGCCAAGCTGCAATCCCACGACCTTGTCGACCACCTGGCTCCGGGCAGTGAGCATGAGGATCGGGACCGTCAGTCCGGCCTGCCGGATCTTGCGGCAGACATCGAAGCCGCCCTTACACGGAAGCATCACATCGAGCAGCACGAGGTCGTACGTGCCCGAGAGAGCCTCCTCCAGACCAGATTCGCCATCCTCGCGGCTCTCAACGGCATATCCTTCACTGACGAGGCGGTCGGTAAGAGTCATTACCAACCCCGGCTCATCTTCCACTAAGAGAATGCGATGCGGCATGAACTTAAGAACTCAAGAAACAGCTGTGGGAATTTGAAGCTTGAAGCGGGTTCCACGGCCCGGCGCCGAATCGACTTCGACGGTGCCTCCGTGCGCCTCCACGACTCGCTTGACGAGCGTGAGGCCGAGGCCCGCCCCTCGCAACTGCCTGTCGATGGCGCGCCGCCCTCGATAGAACGGCTCGAAGATATGCGGGAGGTCGCCGCTCTCAATGCCCTCGCCCCGATCTTCCACCGTGATTTCGACCCGGTCCGAAAGTTCCCTTGCCGAGACGCCGACCCACTTCCCGTCTCCATACTTCATCGCGTTGCTGAACAGATTGCGGATCGCCCGCGATAGCCATGTTTCATCGGCCAGGACGAGCGGCAGCGTATCCGGAAGCTTTGTATCAAGCTGGCAGGAAATCCGTTTGAGGTCGGATGCGGAAGCCTCGATGGCCCGCTTTACCAGATCCGCCACCGCCACGGGACGAAAATCATAATGCACCTTTCCCGATTCAATCCCTGCAAGACGCAGCATCTCCTCCACCATCTCGGACAACCGCGACCCTTCATCCCGAATGACCGCGCCATACTTCCGCACCTGCTGGTCCCCTGAAAC
>JADGHK010000700.1 GCA_019686145.1 Bryobacteraceae bacterium
CACTACGCGGCCCTGGTCGTCCAGGATGGCCCGCCAGTGTGGAACGACGCCTCCGCGCTCGTAGCCCGGTCCGTGGACCACGTTCAGTCCTGGTATCTGGAACCGTTCCCGCAGATCAAAGACGGTGTGGAAAATCGGATGGTCGTCTTCCAGTTCGACTGCGGTTCGGCCTGGAAAGATGCGTTCCATTCCCGCCATAAAGGTACGCCACTCGCGTTCGGCATGGAAGTCATCCACCATCAGGAATCCGCCGCGATCAAAGTATTTCCGCAGCCGCAGCGCCTGACTCCCGCTCAACGTCCAGTCGCCCACTGCGACGGCGTACAGCCACGGCCAGTCGTAAATCTCATCGCTATCGATGTCGACGATGTGCTCGACGGACCTGGCATGAACCCGTGTCAGCCGCCGCAGGCCTTGAATGAACTGGCGTTCGGATTTGTTGGCATCAATTCCCCAACGGCTTCGGGCCCAGCCGTCGAGGCGCGAACGGAAGCGGAGACGGGCGAAGGCGAACTCCGTTTCCTCCCAGGCGTCGGGAGGATCGTCCGCCGGGTTCTGCATCTCATGTTCATAGATCGCCCAGCGCCGCTGACCTCTCGTTGACTGGGCGCTGCTCCACGCCGCGGCGAGGCTCACCGCTACCGCAGCCAGCGCTACTGCTCTCCGCCGGGCAGCCATGTCTTTCTATGTTAGCGATAGAAGGGCTGCTCGATTTGCCATCGCGGCCCGTACCGCGGTTCGGGCTGGCCAAGCTCCAAAGCGCCCAGATCGGGAGCGCGCCCGCTATACCCTTCATTGACGGTTGGCAGGTAGACGCCTGCATCAACGGCCTTTGAACCTGCCTTCAAGCGGAAGTTGAGATCCACCGCGTGATACACAGCGTGGCGCTTTTGTCCGTCGGGTCCCCGCAGGTTCTCGAAGATTTCGTAGTCCACCTCAATCCCATGCTCTTCCTGTCCTGTGGCAGAACGAAGCTCGCTGAGCGTCTTAAAGCTGCGCCATGCTTCTGGCGGCGGGGCATATTCCGGCTGGAGCCGCGAGGCAGGGGAGAACCAGGTGTACTGACTCTTCGCAGAACGGTTAGGACGGTAGCCGTTGTAATCATAGCTCGACCAGGCTGTCGCGTTGGCAAACGTCGCAATCCCTCTGTCCGGCACATCTGCTCCCAGGAAGAGGTTATTGCGAAAGTGCGTGTTCGAGTGCGGGTCCCGAATGACGTGCTCGGAGATCACGGTATTGTGGTAGACGAGCAGCCCCGCCGGTTTCGCTGAGAACTTGAACGCAACGCCGCTCGGAATGTGATACATCACGTTGCGGATAAAGTATGCAGGTCCGCCAAAGACGGGTTGAGCGCTCAGGCCTCCGTGTGCTGCATTCACTCCTCGATTCCTCATGACGCGGATGTTGTGAACGCCGCCATCCGTCTCGATGAAGTCATCTCCCACCATGTGGATGTCGTTGTTGTAGATATCGATGGCGACAGCCTTCATGTCCTGCTGCGGTTCCGGTGTGCCGTACGTGGAAATGCAGATTCCGTCATGGAAGTAGGCGATCGCGTTGTGCGCAATCACATGGCCTGAGCCGTACACCTTTACGGCAAAATAGCTCCGCAGCGGGTGAGCGCCGTAGATTCCAGGATTGCTCCAGCCAATCAGCCGGCTGCGATCGTCTCGTCCAAGAAAGACGTTGTCCACGATGTAGAAATCCTTCGACCCTGCATACTCTGTCGTGATTCCGATGCCGACGTCTTCGAAGCGGCAGTTGCGCACCACCAGTCCCTTTGCGCCGAGCACATCCTTCTGCCCCGCGAAGAATGCGATGTCGGTGTTGCGAATCGTGAGTCCTTCGAAGATGTGATAGTCCGCGGCCATGATGTCAAAGAGTCTGTGCGCGCCGTTGCCGTCAAAGATGACCTCGCCGTCGCCAGCGGCACGGATCACGATCGGACGCTCCGGAGTCCCCTTGATCGAGAGTACGTAGCTTCCGTCAAAGGGAGTCATCAAAGGATCCACGTAGTTCAGGCGGTCTGCCTTGTACAGGCCCGCGTGAACCAGCAGGATATCGCCGGGACGAACCTTGCGTTCGCGCACAACGTTCCAGTCGCCGAGTCCCGCACCGTAGTAAGCGGCCATGATGCCAGTGAAGGCCGGTTCCTGTTTCTCGCCCTTCCAATCCGGCGGGTAGACGTGGAGAATGCGCCCGTTTGCCGCTGCTTTGGGTTCTCCCCTTGTACGGACCTTGACGGATCGGCGTGCCTCGCCCTGAACTCCGTCCGGATCCTTCATGGTGAACCGGCATTCGTACTCGGTGTCCGGCTTCAGGTCGAGGATGCTT
>JADGHK010000701.1 GCA_019686145.1 Bryobacteraceae bacterium
TGCCAGACATTACCCGCGCCCTGTGTCAAAACCAGATCCCCCTCCCGCACCGATGCGAGCGCCATGTTGACCGCCTCTTCAATCGTGCCTGCGTATCGAGCCCCCGGTATGCGCTCGCTCAGCGCTTTCCCGGTGACACCTTCAATCGGCTTCTCGCTCGCCGCGTAGATATCTAGGACGTACACTGCGTCCGCCGCGCGGAAGCATGTGGAAAATTCATCCATCAAAGCCTGCGTGCGGGTGTAGCGATGCGGTTGAAAGATAACGTGGACGCGCGAGTACCGGCAGGTTCTCGCTGCAGCGAGAGTCGCGGCAATCTCCGTAGGGTGATGCCCATAGTCGTCGGCAACCGTAATGCCCGCCGCCTCGCCTCGAATCTCGAAACGCCGGCCAACCCCACGGAATCCCGCCAATCCCTCACGAATGCGCTCAATGTCGACGCCGAGTTCCAATCCCACGGCAATTGCCGCGGCTGCATTCAGAATGTTGTGCGATCCAGGCACCGCCAGACGGAATCTTCCCACGTCCAGACTCCGCCTCTGAATCGAGAATCCGACTGCAAGGTGATCCGAACTCTCTTCGCGCACGACAAACTCGGCCTCCGCCGACCGGCCATACGTCAGAACGCGGCGGCGGATGGAGGGAAGAATCTCACGGACGTTCGGATCATCCAGGCAAGCCACAACAGCTCCGTAGAAGGACGTTTTGTTGGCAAACTGCAGGAAGGCCTCGCGGATCTCCGAGATCGACCGGTAATGGTCCAGATGTTCGCGGTCGATATTCGTCACGACGCTGATAACCGGCGACAGCAGCAGGAAGGATCCGTCGCTCTCATCCGACTCCGCCACAAAGTAATCGCTCTGTCCCAGCCTTGCGTTTGAGCCGAGGCTGGCGAGCCGTCCGCCGACGACAACGGTAGGATCCAAGCCGGCATGGATCAGCACCTCGGCGATCATTGACGTGGTCGTGGTCTTTCCGTGGCTCCCCGCGACAGCAATGCCGAATCGCGGGCGCATCAGTTCAGCGAGGAGCTCGCCGCGGCTCACAACCGGAATACCTCGCCGCCGTGCCTCCATGACTTCCGGGTTCGCTTTATCCGCGGCAGAAGTGACCACCAGAACCTGCGCATCTCCCACGTGCCTTGCGTCATGGCCCGATTCGATCCGGGCGCCCAGTCCGGAAAGCCGGTCAGTAACGGGAGATAATTGCAGGTCGGATCCGCTGACGGCGAAGCCTGAGCGAAGCAGGATCTCGGCGAGAGCGCTCATGCCGATCCCTCCGATGCCCGTAAAATGCACAGCCTGCCGTCGAAAGAACATTTTTCTTGTTTATTGTTTCACGATTAGGTGCGAAAGGAAAGGTTTTCAAGAATGTCTGCAGCCCGTTCCGCGGCTCCGGGACGAGCGAACGCGCGTGCCGCGTTTCCCATCCGCTCGAGGAGTCCCGGTTGCGACACGAGGTCCTGAATCTCCTGAAAGAAGCGCTCGCCGTTCATCTCCGCATCCCGAACCAGGCGGGCGGCGCCGGCGTCCGCAAGCGCTTTCGCGTTGTAGTACTGGTGATCGTCGGCGGCATAGGGGAAGGGCACGAGAATCGAGGGCTTGCCGGCTGCCGCAATTTCCGCGACCGCGCCAGCGCCGCTGCGGCCGACAATAATATCTGCACGGGCAAACTGCGCGGGCATGTCGTTGATGAACGCCGTCACCTCGCCCGGAACGCCGGCCTGGCTGAACGCCCTCGAAATTTCTTCGTAGTCCTCTTGCCCCGTCTGGTGGATCAGGTAGATGCGCAGCGAAGACTTGCGGAACAGCTCCCAGGCCGCCCGCGCCGCCTTATTCAAGGTGCGGGAGCCGCGGCTGCCGCCTGTGACAAGAATCGTTACCGGATCCGCACCCTTGCGCTGCCTGGGCGGAATCTCGAAAAACTCACGCCGGACGGGAAGGCCCGTGATTTCCGTCTTCCCCGACGGGAAAAACCGGAGAGCCTCTTCAAAGCTCAGCAGCGCGCGGTCCACCCATCGGCCAAAGCGCCGGCTGGTAAGGCCAGGCATCGCATTCGGCTCCATCAGGACCACGGGCATTCCGCGCAGGAAGGCGGCAATCATCACAGGAGCGGCCGCATACCCGCCCATACTGAAGACGGCAGCCGGCTGGCGCTTGCGCATGATCTCGTTCGCGTCGACCACGCTCAGCGGCAACTGCCACAGGGTCTGAATCTTTTTCAGCAGCCCTACCCGCTTGAGGCCGCCAATTTCGATGTACTCGATGGGGAACCCTTCCGCGGGAACGAGGCTCGCTTCCATTCCCTTCCTGGTTCCGATGAAGAAGGG
>JADGHK010000702.1 GCA_019686145.1 Bryobacteraceae bacterium
GGGCAAGAGCCGCGCTCGCAGCACTTCTGACAGGCCTTCTTTGCGCGCAAAAGCCCGCAGTGGAGCAGGCGTGGGACCTGCTGGCTCACGACAAACGAGCGGAAGCCGCCGCCTTGCTCCGCGCCGAAATCGGCAAACATCCGGC
The DNA here is from genome assembly GCA_019686145.1 of Bryobacteraceae bacterium. Classification (GTDB taxonomy): domain Bacteria; phylum Acidobacteriota; class Terriglobia; order Bryobacterales; family Bryobacteraceae; genus JADGHK01. The sequence goes on from JADGHK010000702.1 coordinate 146, forward strand.
CAATGCAGAGGCGCGACTGCTGCTCGGGAGCATCCTGGCCGAAGCCGGGGAGACCGCGGAGGCAATCTTGCATCTGCGCGAGGGAGTCCGTTTACAGCCAAAGGCCGCCATAGCGCACAACGCGCTTGGCGAGGCTCTCATTGATGCAGGCGATATCGCCGGAGCGCGGGACTCATTCCGCAAAGCGGTCGAACTCGATCCGCAGTTTGCACAGGCACGGGAAAATTTGGGCCTCGCGCTGCTCCAGCAGGGAGATCTTGCCGGAGCCGCTGCGCAGCTTGACCGCGCCATCCGCCTGTTCGGCGATCGCGAAGATGCGGCCTACGCGAGGTACCTGCGAGCAAGAGTGCACACAGAATCCGGCGAGTTGAAACAGGCCGAGGCGGAGCTGCGGCGCGCGGTGACGCTTCGCCCGGCATTCCCCGAGGCGTGGTCGGACCTGGGTCAGGTCCGCGAAGATCTGGGCGACGATAAGGGTGCGCTTGCCGCACTGCAGCGCTCCGTGCAGCTCAATCCGGACGGCACGGTCGCGCAAACACGGCTCGGATCCCTGTACCTGCGGCTCGGGAAGCCTCGTGAGGCCGTGCCGCACCTGGAGCGCGCGGTACGGCTGAGTCCTGACAATCAGACGGCGCTGAACAGCTTGCAGCTTGCATTGCGCGAGATCGGCGAGACGGAGAAGGCGGACCGGGTGAAGGCTCAGCTCGCCGAAATTTTCCGCAAGCGGGATCGTGCCAGCCAGACAGCTCTGACGGCCGTGCTGTTGAACAATGAAGGCGCGGAGCTGGAGAAGAAGGGTAACCTCGCCGCTGCGGTTGAGAAGTACCGTGCGGCTTTGGAGCTGAATCCGGAGCACGCCGGAATCCGCGTGAATTACGCTGTCGCCTTGCTCCGCCTCGGGCAATGGGAGCGCGGCTTAGAGGAGCTGCGGACTGCCGTCCGCCAGGAACCGTCGAACGAAACATTCCGAAAAGCGCTCGAAGACGCCCTCGCCCAAGCGCCTGCGTCAGTGCGTAAGGCGAAGTAACGCGACCGGTCGCCGGAGACGTGCGACCGGTCGCGCCGCCGCTCCTTCTATCCGCGTGCCCAGTTTCCGCGATACTCCGGATCGACGTACTGGTTTGCGGAAGCCACGCTCGTCACTTTCATCGCGTTGGCATCCCATTCGAGTCGCTGGCCGGGCATCCTTTGCGCGATGCAGCCGAGAAGAAATGCCTCTGTCGAAGGAGCCAGTGCGGGGAAGCTTGCCGCCGGTTCCTTACCTCCCTTGCATGCTTCGAGCCATTGGGTGATGGCCCCGTCGGGACCAGCTTCCTGACGCCTCCTCGGCGGAGCAACGAACCGGTCTGATGCAGGCACCAGGCGCGGGCTGTCTCCGTTGAAGCCCGCGAGCAGCATGCCCTTGTCGCCGACATACAGGATGCCCTCGCCTCGGTGCGCAAAGAACCGCTGATCGTCCGCCGATAGCCCTTCCGGCCGGGGCGGCCGAAGCCCCCCGTCGTACCACGTAAGCTTCAGCGCCGGGCGGTCGCCCTTTGCAGGGAATGTCATGTGAACCATGGAAGCCTTTGGATAGGTCTCCGGGAAAGCCTCGCTTGTGCTCGACTCGACAACGGTTGGCGGCGTGAGATCGAGGATTCGGAACAGCCCTGCAAAGCTGTAACAGCCCATGTCGCCAAAGGAGCCGCAGCCGAAGTCGTACCAGCCGCGCCAGACGAACGGCAGATAGGCCTTATGGAAAGGACGGAACGGAGCCGGTCCGAGCCACAGGTCCCAGTCCAGCCCGTCCGGGACGGGCATCGGATCCTTCGGGCGCTCGACGCCCTGCGGCCAGAAAGGCCGGCTTGACCAGTTGTGCACCTCGCGCACCTTGCCGATGGCGCCTCCCTGGAGCCATTCGATGATGCGCTTTGTGGCCTCGCTGGTCGGATTGTTCACCGTCACCGAAGTGGCAACTTTCATCTCCCTGGCAACCGCTGCCATCCGGCGCGCCTCGCCGATAGAGTGCGCCATCGGTTTCTGCCCGAGCACATGCTTTCGCTTCCGCATGGCCGCAATCGCAATCGGCGCGTGCCAGTGATCCGGCGTCGCCACATACACGGCGTCCACGCCGGTTTCCTTTTCGAGCAGCTCGCGAAAGTCTGCGTACGCCTGGCATCCCTTGTAGTTGCCGCTCCGGCGAG
>JADGHK010000703.1 GCA_019686145.1 Bryobacteraceae bacterium
AGCAGGCAGAACAGTTGAAATGCTGCCCGTGAGAAATCCGACTGGCCGCGCAACAGCCGATACAAGCTCAGATCCAGGAACGGGGAGAACCGCCAGATTTCCTCTGTATGAGGGGCGCAATCTCTCAGGAGTCCTCCGAGCGTGCCAAGTCCGGCGAGGAGCGGCATCGAGACATACTCTCCATTCAGCATCGCGGGAATCGAGATCAGGACGCCGGAGAGCAGTCCGGTGACATAGCCGCCGAGAATCCCTGCCAGGATGCTTCCTTCCAGACCCAGGTCGACCGCCTGATACTGCCGGGTAACCACCCTGGTGGCGACGCCGGCGCCGACGATGGCGGAGAGGCTCAAGGCGAGGTGAACCCGCTGGATCAAAGTGCGCTGCTCGCGCATCAAAGTTCTTTGGAACGCTCCCCAGCGGACGAGGATGCTTGCAAGTGAAGCGGCAACCGCCAGCTTTACCAATAGGATGACGAGGTGCTGCTCCATTCGGATCTGGGGAACATTATAATAAGGCTTAGCGTTCCTCTTTTGACATGAGGTTGTCCGCGCGGCGTAATGAACAGTGCCCGTCAGTCGAGTAGTAGTATCCGGAAGGTAGCGGAGGCCAATTTCCCCACCCGATTTGGCCGTTTTCGAATTTTTGGCTTTGAACGCGGCTCTAACGGAAAGACGGAAGAGGCAGTTGTCCTGGTAATGGGCGACGTGACGTCGCAGGATCCGCCCCTGGTTCGCATACATTCCCAATGTCTGACCGGCGACGTTTTTCACAGTCTTCGCTGTGACTGCCGGGCCCAGCTTGAGATCGCGTTAAATCTGATTTCCGAGGAAGGCCGGGGAATTCTGATTTACGAGCACCAGGAAGGCCGCGGGATCGGTCTGCTGAACAAACTGCGGGCTTACGAGCTTCAGGATGCCGGGGCAGACACCATCGAAGCGAATGAGCGGCTCGGATTTGAGGCCGATCTTCGGAATTACGAGCTCCCCGCGGGAATTCTGAAGTTTTTCGGAATCTCCAGCGTCCGCCTGCTGTCGAACAATCCCGACAAGATTCAGGCGCTTGAGCGGGAAGGCATCCGCGTTGCCGAGAGGGTGCCTTGTGAAGTCGCGCCCCTCGACTCCACGCAGGCCTACCTCCGGACCAAGAAAGAGAAGCTGGGCCACCTTCTGGAAGGCTTCTGACCCGCAAGCTCAATAGCCAGGTTCAATAGCGTAGACGCGTTTGCCGTCCGGCTGTGTCTCCGCGAAGCCATACGTAGAGCGGCGCGCGCGGAGTCGGAGAGGGCCACCGGAGGCCGACACGCAGCATTTGCTTCTGTCCCTCGCCGGCAACCGGAGCGGGAAGCTCGGTCACTGGCTGGCCGTTCGACTCGTCCCACCCGGCCTTCTCCAGCAGCTCCAGATCGAAGCCCTTGATCGTGCCGGCGAATACGGAATCCCCGATCAGCTCATCGGTCAGCGTGAATGATTCAAGGCGGGGAAGGCGGATGACGGAGCCCAGTTCCTTCGGGTCGGACGGTCCGGTGTCGCCGTCCTCGATGATTGCCTTCACGGGGCACCCGACGGGGCCCGCAGCCGCCGGGTCGAGAGAAAGAAAGAGCGCGCCGCCGGAGGTCGCGCTGAGCCGCATCCCTTCCCGCTGCTCTCCCGGCCGGAGGGTATGCTTGGATCCGCCGCATTCCAGACGGAGGAGCGTGGCCGTTCCGGCATTTTCCACCCTCAAAGCAATACTGGTGAATGCGCCGGCAGGCAGCTCTCCAGGGCGCGGCGCGATGCTGAGGTCGACCGGAAGGGAGATTTGAGCATCCACGATCCTGGGACGCGGACCGGCGACGCGAAGAGCCTTCGGCAGAACGATCGGCTCGGAGATTCCTTCAACGCGCATCCGAAGATCGTAGAGCCCGGGCGTGACGCCCTGCCGCAGCGAAGCCACCATCTTTGTGCCCTCCAGCTTTACATCAGCCGCATCCGCCTCGAGCGCCTGGATGCGCTCGAGGCCGGTTCCTTCCAACTGGAGGGATTGTGACGTTTCCCCTTGATTGATCCGAAGGGGAGTATTGGCGATCACAGGCACCGGCGGCAGAACTTTGACCGGGACTTCCACGGAATTCTCACCCACCTGAGTTACCTGCAGCAGCCACATCCCGGGCTTGAGTCCCGTGGTATCGATGCGGGCTGTGAGAGTCGATGTTGGCGCCGCCTGCTTATCGAACGCCAGTGCAATCTCCTTCGTCCGTTCGGTGTCACGTAACACCAGCTTCTGCACAAACTGAAGATTCGAGCCGTTGAGCTCGACGGGGACGGTTCCTGTGTTCGTGATCA
>JADGHK010000704.1 GCA_019686145.1 Bryobacteraceae bacterium
TTTGTCCACGCGATAGAAGCGCTCGAAGAGCCTCGGGAGGTCGTCTTTGGGAATTCCGATCCCGGTGTCCTTCACCCAGATTCGCATCATCTGGCGGTTCCGATTCGCGTCCAAAAACGGCTCCGCCCCGAGCTGGATACGGCCGCCCTCGGGCGTATACTTGATGGCGTTATCCACCAGATTGCTGAGGATCTGGTGAACCGCTTCCGAATCGCAGAAGACTTCGGCCTTGTCCGGCGCGGGAACGATCTCAATGGCGATCTGTTTCTTGTCGGCGAGCGGCCGCATCGAATCGGCGCTCTCTTCAAGCAGAGAGTTGATGTAGTAAGACCCGAACTGGAACTTCTGCGTTTTCAGTTCAATTCTCGACAGCGTCAGAAGATCGGCGGTCAGCCGGCCCAGGCGTTCGGCATTCTGGCGGATGATCGTCAGGAAGCGGACGTTGTGCTCGGGGTCGTGCAGGGCGCCGTCGAGCAGGGTCTCGGTGTACCCCTGGATGGAGGCAAGCGGCGTGCGCAGCTCGTGGGAAACGTTGATGACAAAGTCTTTTCGGATCCGCTCGAGCTTCTCCAGTTCGATCTGCTCGCGCTGCAGCGCCTCAAACATCCGCTGCAGCTTCTCGCCGGTTTCATTCAGCTTACGGCTCAGGATGCCGAGTTCGTCGTTGCCAGCCCGCTTGAGCCTGGCGCGAAAGTTTCCAGTCGCAAGCACCCCCGCGAAATCGATAATCTCGCCGAGCCGCGATGAGAAGTAGCGAGCGAAGAACGCAGCCACGACGATCGCCGGGAGGAAGGCGAGCAAGGTGAACCAGAACAGGGCCTCTCGAAACTCTCTGACTTCGGAATCGACGGTCTCCAAAGGCAAAGCGAGGCGCAGCGCGCCTTCCTTCACGGGGACGGCGACGTAAAGGAAGTGCTTGCCGGTGGTAGGGCTCTTGCGGGTGACAGAGCCGGCCGTTCCGGAAAGCGCAGCGGCGATCTCCGGCCGGTCCGCGTGGTTTTCCATGTGCTCCGGATCGGCCTCCGAGTCGAGCAGGACGCGCCCGTGCGGAGCCACGACCGTGAGCCGTGCTCCGGCAGCCTCGGCGAGGTCGCGGGCCTGCTCTGCGGACAACGATTGGAAAGACCCGCCGGTCGTCAGGGCGAGGAGGCGTCCTTTATCTTCCAGATCCCGCTTGAGCGTACTGACGTAGGCGTTTTCGGCCATGCGGGCAGCCAGAAAATCAATCGCGGTGAGCGCAACGATGAGGATGCAGATCACCGCAGCAATCAGCTTAAAGAAAATCCGCGCGGTCACAGGGAAGCTCTCTGCCATTGTACGATTTCCTTTACACCGGCAGACCGAACCAGCGATTGCTCAGCAGCGAAGCCGCGTGTTGCCGCAAAGGGCTCGATTGGAGACGGCAACCCGGAATATCAGCCGGAGAGCAGTCGACCGTATGTTTTCATACCGAGGGTTGATGCGAGTTAACGATTCTGCGTAGCGCTGCTCTCTTATCCACCTGGCGTGAACGGCTCCAGAAACAGGCTCTCATTGAACGCTTTCGGCTTGATACCGACGTCACGGCAAATCGCCTTAAAGAGTTCAACAAGCTTGGCCTTGTCGTTTTCCGTTCCAAGGGACTTCTTGTACTCAACAAGCGCCTCCGACACTTTCCGCGAATCTGCAAACACGACCATGACCTCGTTGAGGCCCTCGAAGAAGCGCGGTGACTGCTCCCGCACGGACCTTTCTGACACTGCAGCTCTGTTGCCAGCAATTTCTGTTACGACAGCCAGCTTTGCGCGCCGCACCTCAAGTTTTTTCGTGTGCCGCATTGCGAGCAATTGCGCAGCTACGGCACCTAGTAGACCCGAAGACAGGATTGAGACCAAATCGGACAAAGCCATCGTTCCTTACCGTAATACGTGAGGCGTGAGGGAGATCTCCGAGCCAAACAGAACGGTACCCGAATCTGTCGACTCACCTCGTTCCCCGATTCCAGCCGAATTCAGCACTCCCTGTGGTTGTCGATACGCACCCGTCGCTACCAAATGCGACAGACACAACAGAAGCCTGATTGCGTTCCTCCCCGAAGACCGGCGTGGCGGCCGGGCCAAGCGTGAGGGACGACACCCGATCAGTACGCTTGCGGGACGATGTGAAACAAGGTTATCGCGAACCGGGCGTTTCTGACAACGAAATCTGCGATGCGGGATGTAGAGCCTAGAGCCGAGAGTGGGGGGCTCTTGATCAAAAGCGGGGGCAGGCCATGGGAATCTCAAGTTGATAAAACAATCTTGGGAGAGACGTTTTGACCAGCTCAGAGATCCTGCT
>JADGHK010000705.1 GCA_019686145.1 Bryobacteraceae bacterium
GCGGGCGATACGTTCAACGGCGCTCTTGCCGTGGCGCTTGCCGAGGGTCAGAACATCGAGCAGGCGCTCCGCTTCGCAAACGCAGCCGGGGCGCTCTCCGTCACCCGCGCCGGGGCTCAGGCGTCCGCCCCTTCAAGACAGGAGGTCGAGCAGCTCCTTTCGACCGGCACTGTCGCCACATCTTCCGGCTAAGCAGCTCTAGCGGCGCACTTGGTAAACGGCATAGCGGCTGTTGGCGAAAACGGGCTGCGTCTCCGGCGTCGCGTCCTTGCGCTCGACCACAATGAAATCGACACCGAGCCTGGCGTAGGAAGCCAGGTCCAGCTTCGAGCCGGCCTGCGCCATGCCTGCCTGCCATCGCTGCCACCACTCGTCCGCAAAGTCCTTCAAGAGGTTGACCTGTCCCCCGCTCTTCCAGTCCACGTAAACCGCTCGCAAGGAGCGAGCCCGAAACACGCCGGGGTGGAGGCTGCGCTCGGCGAACGGGAACAGGAAAACCGCGTCCTGCGGCGTGTTCTGCCGAGCCCAGGCGGCGAGCTCGTCCAGTTCGGAATGGTGGAGTTTCGGGAAGTTTTGGATACCGCCGACACTAGGGATCAGGAAGCACGGGAGAATCAGGCAGGCAGCCCATGCAACCCACGCTCCCCGCCGCTTCTCCATCACCGCGGCCAGAACGGCGATCCCGGCGAGCCCCAGCGTAAGCAGGACCCGGCGGACAATCACCGGGTCGGTCAGATTGGGGAACAGAATCGGAAGTACGCGAATGTTGACCGGGATCGCGAAGACGATGACCAGCCAAAAAACAGCTTCGAGCCAGCGACGCGACTGCGCCGCGCGCAAACCCGCCGCGCTACCGGTGATCATGATCATTAGCACGACGAAGAGCACTGCGCGCGCGGGCTGAAACTGCGGGATGAAACTCCACTTCATGCCCTCCAGCGTGAGGTAAGAGACGGGGATCATCAGCAAACCGTATGCGGGAAGCCCGGCAACGAAAAATTGGAGTTTTTCCGGCATCCACCGCCGCATTCTCAGGAAGGCTATGACGCCGGCCACCCACAGGAAAACGTACTGCCAGATCCACTCGATCGCCCAGAGGGAGACCCAGTTGTAGGCGCCGCGAAGGCGCTGGAGTCTTTCGAGCTCGGGGTCAATTCTGCCGAACAGGTCCTGCTTCTCGGAAATGCCGGCCTGCAGCTTCGAAAAGACAAACAGCAGGGCGGCGGCTCCGAGGATCGGCAGAAGGTACTGCCAGCGCCGCTTCCGCTCGCCCGGATCGGGCAGCCAGAGCAGCATGATTCCATAAACAGCCAGAAACGGCACGACTGTCGGCGGATGGAAGAGGATGGCAAGCCCTGCAACCGCCGCAGCGGGGAGGGTCCGGTTATGAGCGAGCAGTCCGATCGCGAGGATGATGAGCGGTATTGCGAAGCCGCGCGGCACCGGCTCATATTCCACGGTGAGGACGGCCGGTCCGTGGATCGAGGCTCCGAGATGTACGATCGAGGCAACGACGACGGCCATCCTCGTCTGCAGGCCCATCGCGGTTGCGATCAGATACACGCCCCAGACGCCCAGGAACCGGAACACCAGTTGCTGCGCGGCGAGGACCCACTCGAAATCGAGCCCTGTCAGGCGGCGCAAAGCCAGACTTACTTCGTCGTAAATGGTGTAGGAGACATGCGGACGAAGGGCGACCGGGTCTGCCTTATAGAGCCCGGGATCTCGCAGCCGCTCCAGGATGGGGATGTAGATCTGCGTGTCCGACTGCAGGTAGGTATGCCCTGGAAACTGGAAGTAGCCGAGGAGCGTGATCAGGGCGAACGCCGCCAGTGTCAGGAAGCGCTGGCTCATTTACCCTGCGGCGTCTTTTCCAGTTGCTGCCTGGCCCAAATCCGGTCCGGATTCAACTCGATCGACCGTTTGAGCGCCTTTTGCGCCTCCGCGTTACGGTTTGCCTTGCGGAGGGCAACGCCCAACCACAAGTACGCGTCCGCTAAGCGCGGATCCAACTGTATCGCCTTCTCCATGTCACGAATTGCCAATTCTACGCCGCCGCCGAAGGCCGGCGGCAGGTAGTAGTTGCCCACCCCGCGGCTCAAGTGTGCCTTCGCCGACTTGGGATCCAGTTCGAGCGCCTTGTTGATGGATTCCATGGCGCATTTACCGTACCGAAGGCCGGCCAGCACGTTCGCGGGAATGATCTGGCCGCACAAGGTCCCTAGAATACGGTGGTTCTCGGAAACTTCGGGCTTCAAGCTCACAGCACGCTCGGCCGCCCGGATGCCGGCCTCCGCCGCAGATTTAGCGAGATC
>JADGHK010000706.1 GCA_019686145.1 Bryobacteraceae bacterium
AACGGCGCTCACTCCTTCAGCGACGAGCAGGCGATCCGCAGGACCGCGGTCAATTATCGCGTCCCCTGCATCACAACCATGAGCGGAGCGAGAGCGGCTGTCGAGGCTGTCGCCAGCCGCCGGCGTGATCCGATTCGAGTGTGGAGCCTCCAGGAGATCCACCGCGCCGGCGAGACTCAAAAGATCGCAGCATCAGAGCGGACGAGCCCAGTATAGGACGGTGTCGTACTCCAACGTTACGCGGCCCTCGCTGTTGCAATCCGTGAAGATTTGCTCCAGTTCGCGGATCAGAGGCTCGTGGTTCGGATCGCCGGGCAGCGGCACGTAGGAGGCCGAGAGCAGCCGTCCCTTCAAACCTTCCAGGTCCAGGCGCTGCGCGTATCGGAAGGTTCGTTTCCGGACCTCGGCCGTACCGAATAAGTCGTGAATGGCCAGAATGGCTTTTTCGGTATCGCCGCGGACCTGGTTCGCATAACCAGGGCAGTAGCGGAGCAGAAGGTCTTCTATGCGCCGGTGGAACTCGGAGCCCTCGGTCCGGCGGAGATTCCAAAGCACAGCGACCAAACCCTGCGGCTTGAGGATTCTCAGGAACTCGCTGCGTGCCTCCGCCGGCTGAAACCAGTGGTAGGACTGTGCGCACAGCACGAGGTCGATGGATGCAGCCGGAAGACCGGTTGCCTCGGCCCGTCCCGGCAAGCTCCAATAGGCCGGATTGCCGCCAAGCCGACGCGCCGCTTCCGCACGCATGCTGGCATTCGGTTCAACGCCGATGACGGCGTAGCCCCTGCAAAGAAAGAGCTCCGAGGAAATGCCCGTGCCCGAGCCGATGTCGGCGACGGTCGCGCCAGGAGACAGACCAGCCTCGGACTCCAAAGTGTCCACGACCTCCTGGGGATATCCGGGCCGGTAGAGCGCGTAGTAGGCAGCTCGCGATGAGAATCGTTCTGTTGGTTCCATTTACCGGTTCACCGAGTGGATTACTGGCTCGGGACATCCTGCTGCGTTGGTAACAGGGCCAGGCGAGAGAGTTTCCATTTCTGCTCCCCTCATCATTGTAGATACTCAAAACATGGCTTCGATCTTCCTGTGCTATGGAGCCGCGGATTCGGCGGCCGCGGAGGAGCTGGCCGCGTGGCTCGAACGAGGAACGCGATTTTCGGTTGAGCTGTCGATGATTCCGGCGGGGGAAACCGCGCTGACGTGGTTCGAGCGCGGCCTGGGGCTCACCGCAGTCATCGTACTGCTGTCCCCCGAGGTCGTGCCCTCAGAGCCGCGATTTGAGGAATGGGCGCCGTTGCTGAACGAACCGTCTCCACTGGCTACGGTCGTAGTGCGGAAATGCCGTTATGCCCGGCTTCTGGAACGCCGTCAGAGCCACTTTACCCTGGCCGAACGGCGCCGCCTGAAACAGTGGCTCCAAAGCCTGATCGCCGGGGAAAACCGGATCCTGGGAGTGCCCGCGGCCGTCCGCGCCGACCTGCCTCCCAGATACCTCGAGGCGCTGCGTGAAGCCGTCTGCGACCGTCCCGGCGCAGCCAGAGTTCCTCCCGAAGATGCTTTGGCTGTCGCCCGTCACTTTGCCGACGACTTCGAGCGGGTCATCTGGATGAACACATATCACCGGAGTCTTGCCGGAGTCCTGGGCGATCTTGCATGGCGCGCAGGCCTCACCCTGGTTGAACGCCTGGAGGAGGCGCGCACAAAAGTCGAATCTCACTATGATGACAGCCGCTACCTGCTCATCCTCGACGGTCCTCCGGTGGAATTGACAATCGGAGGGCGAACTTCCGTGCTGAATACCGACCTTGGCGCTCCCGCGCACGAGGATCCAGAGGTTGTGCTGAAAGAAGCGTCGGCCCGCCGGGCTCACGAGGATCTGGGCCGCCTGGAGCGCGTGCTGTATCCACTGCTCGAATCCGGCGGAGACTGGGATCTGGCTTCGCGGCTCGGATCGTTAGGTGCGACGATCTCCCGGGACCTTCACCGCCTTCCCGAGACAGAGCAGTTCCTGACAGCCCTCTCTGCCGCGGCGCGGGTCAGGTGCGATGCAAAAGTGACGGCTTTTTGCGAGCAGGAACTTCGGTGGCTGCATGCATGGTGGGGGGAGCAGATTTCCGCCTCGTCGCCGCCTCTTCCCGGCGAGCAGCTCGGGCTGGGGTTCTTCTAAGTACGATATCCTGATCCTCACATGCCCCTCCGAAGTCAAAAGTGGTTTCGCGGACGCGAATACTATAACTTTTCCCGCCGGGCCAGTCTGCGCGGGGAAGGATTCAACCGCGAATCCTTCGATGGCAAGCCTGTGATCGGCATCTGC
>JADGHK010000707.1 GCA_019686145.1 Bryobacteraceae bacterium
TGCCGATCTGTCTCGACCAGCCTGGCTTCGTGGAATTTGCCAATCGTCGCATCACCATACCGCGTCCGATTGTCCTCACCAGCGGAAACTCCTCCGTTCAGCTATCCGGGGACCTTCCGCTGGACGCCGCTGCCCGGCCGGGAGAGATGCGCATCACCGGAGTAATCGACCTGCCCACGTTGATCTCGATGCTGCCCCCGGAGCGTCAGCTTCTTTCGTCCGGGCAGGCTCATCTTGACGTCTCCATTCAGGGCAGTCTGGAACGAATGGAGCCGGCAGGCTCGCTCACTCTCGCGGGCGGAACCCTGGCGACTGCGGATGTCCGGGTTCCCCCGCTCTACAACATCAATCTTTCGGCGCGCATCGGCGGGGGAGAAGCGACGATTGAGCGGCTGACCGCGGACTGGGGCCCGGCTACGATCACGGCCGCGGGGCGGTTGCCTCTTGGGCTGCTGCCTGCCGATGTAGCGAACCGCATCGCAGGCGCGCGAAGCGGCCCGCTCGAGTTCGCTGCTGACGTCGATAACGTCCAGCTACTGGCATTTCAGATTCTTCCAGAACAGGTTGCCGGAGTTGTGTCGCTTCGCGTGGAAGGTTCCTCGCCAAGCCTCGACCTCGGCCAGCTACAGGCCCGGGCGACGTTTCGGCAGTTGAATGTGGAGCTCGGACGGTACCGGATCGAGCAGAACCAGCCTGCGACGATCCTGGTGAGCAACGGGGTAGCGCGGATCCAGCGGTTCGTGCTGACCGGCCCCGACACCAACCTGACTCTGAGCGGCAGCGCGGAGCTCAGCGGCGCGCAAAGTCTGGACGTCTTGCTCGAGGGGACAACGGATGCGGCGATCCTTGCGTTCATGGCGCCGAAGATTCGCGCGCAAGGGCCTGCTGAGATACAGATAGCGGCAACAGGCACTCTCAACCAGCCGCAGGTCGCGGGTTTTGTTCAGGTAGCGGATGCGCAACTGTCTCTTGATGAGCCGCGGCTTGCGATCGAGAACCTTCAGCTCCGGATGGAGCTGAGGGGAGACCGGGTCAACATCACGACGCTAAGAGGTGTGGCGAACGGAGGCACTCTGACCGGTTTCGGCGGCTTTCGTCTTGCGGGCGGAGGGGTGCAGGACCTCAACATCAACGTTTCGGCCCAAGGTGTCTTTCTCGAATACCCCGAAGGCCTCCGTACGGTGTCAAACGCCAATCTGCGTCTCGTGTCCGCCGGATCGCAACTGGCGCTTGAAGGCACTGTGAGGATCCAGGAGGGAACGTACCGCCGGGACATATTCTTCGATGAGCAGATTATGAGGCGCCTCCGAGGGGGCGGGCCAGTGGATCTCGGCAAGGAACCTAGCAGACTTCTTCAGAACCTCCAGTTGAATATCGGCGTGGAAACCGTCGAGCCGATGGTCTTCGACAACAATCTGATCCGCGCCGAGGTCACAGCGAATCTTCGTCTTGTCGGCACCTATAACAGACCGGGCCTCACCGGGCGCCTCGGCATCGAAGAGGGTGGAGAAATCTTTCTTTCCGACCGCCGGTTTATCGTTGAGCACGCGGAGATCACGTTCGTCAGCGAGCAGCGCATCGAGCCGTTCTTCGACATCCTCACTCGAACGGAGGTGACCGGCTATGAGATCTCGATGCAGGTTACCGGTGAGATCGGAGCCCTCGAAACGACCCTGACGGCGGATGATCCGAGCCTTACGCAGCCCCAGGTTCTGGCGCTGCTGCTCACCGGGCGCAGGGTGGATGAGGCGCAGGCAGCGACAACGGTCATAGCGCCCGAACAGGTTCTGTCGCTGCTCGCCGGCACTGTGACCGGCCGCGTGACACAGCAGTTTGAGCAGATCCTCGGATTGAGCACCATCCGCATCGATCCCACTCTGATCGCTCCTGAAGCGAACCCGACTGCCAGACTCACAATCGGGCAGGATCTGTCCCGCCGTCTCAGCCTGATTTATTCAATGGACCTCGCGGACCCGGGCAATCAGATTTGGATTACCGAGTACGATTTCTCACGCCGATTCTTTGTTCGGGGCATCAAGCAGCAGGACAATTCCTACCGCCTCGAATTCCGTCACGACATGCGCTTCGGCGGAGCGCCCTTCCGGCCAATCGACATTCGCGACGACCGTCGTATAACGAGCGTCACCTTCCAGGGCAACATGAACTTTACGAGCCGAGAACTTGCCCGCCGTCTGGGGGTCGACCCGGATGACCGCTACGACTTCTTTGAAATTCGAAACGGCCTGGACCGGCTGGAAAAGCAGTATGTCGAGGCGGGGTTCGTTGAGTCGAGGATCCGGCTGGAGCGGCGTAT
>JADGHK010000708.1 GCA_019686145.1 Bryobacteraceae bacterium
GCCGAAAGCATCAAAAAGGCGCGGTTGACATCGAAGATGAGGTCCGCTATAGTTCTGAAGTATCGTTCTTTCAACGGTTTGTCGGTGTCAGGTGGCAATGAAATAGGGTACGCTAGGATGAAGGGCGGCGGGTAGTGAGATCCTCTGCGTACCGGATGCCCCGTCTGGTCGCAGTTTCGCAGTCCTTGCAACGCCTCTCGTTCTTAGGCTCTCGCGCCCGTTGACCGTTGAGTAGGTGACTCGGAGACTTGGCATGGCCAGCAACAGCGAGGATCGGATCCCGGAAATTCCGGCGTCAGACGATCACGAATACGAACAACTGATTGACGACTACAGCCATTTCTCGCCACCCGCCGAAGGCGAGATTCTACAGGGCCACGTCCTCAAAGTTACCGAGAAAGAAGTCATCGTCGATTTCGGGTACAAGTCTGAAGGTCTTGTACCGATCGAACAGTTCATTCAACCTGACGGCAAAGTTCACGTCCAGCGAGGTGACGTGATCGACGTCATGGTGGATCGCTCGGCTCCCGAGCCAGAAGGCTACATCCTGCTTTCTCACGAGAAAGCGGCGAGGATTCGCGTTTGGGAGACGTTAGAGAAGGCTCACCGGGAAGGGCTGATGGTGCTCGGGAGGGTGACCGGTCGAATTAAAGGCGGATTGGCAGTCGATGTCGGTGTGCAGGCGTTTATGCCGGGCACACAGGTCGATGTCCGTCCTGTGCACAACCTCGACTCGTTCGTTGGTCAGGATATTCCTGTAAAGATCCTCAAGCTGAACCGGCGCAGAGGCAATGTTGTCGTCTCCCGAAAGACGGCCGTTGAGGAAGAAGTCAATGCCCGCAAGGCCCAGGCCCTCGAGATGCTCTCCGAGGGAGCGGTCGTCACGGGCGTCGTAAAGAATCTCACAGACTACGGAGCGTTTGTCGACCTTGGCGGCATCGACGGCCTTCTCCATGTCAGCGACATGAGCTATGGCCGCGTCAGCCACCCATCCGAAGTCGTCAACGTCGGCGATGAGATCACGGTCAAGGTGCTCAAGTTCGACAAAGAGCGCGAACGCATCTCGCTCGGGATGAAGCAGCTTGCGCCGGATCCCTGGGAGTCGGTTCAGGAGCGCTATCCGCTGCAGTCGCGTGTCATCGGCCGCGTCGTTAGCGTGACGGACTACGGAGCCTTTGTAGAGCTGGAAAGCGGCGTGGAAGGGCTCATTCACATCTCGGAAATGACCTGGTCGCGCCGCATGAAGCATCCCTCCAAGGTGGTGAAGCCCGGCGATCAGGTGGAAGCCGTCGTGCTCGACGTGAAGCCGAAGGAACGGCGCATCTCGCTTGGGATCAAGCAGCTGGAAGCTGATCCATGGACGACGGTCGCGGATCGCTACAGCATCGGAAGCGTCGTGGAAGGCCGTGTCCGGAAACTGACGGATTTTGGCGCCTTCATCGAGATTGAGGAAGGAATTGATGGACTGGTCCACATTTCGGACCTGTCCTGGACAAAGCGGGTGAAGCACCCGTCAGAGCTGCTGAAGAAGGGCCAGGTCGTGCAGGCGGTCATACTGAATATTGATGCGCCGAACCGCCGGCTTTCGCTCGGCATCAAGCAGCTTCAGCCAGACGCCTGGGAGACCTTCTTCCGATCCCACCAGGTGGGCGACACGGTACGCGGACGGGTCTGTCGGGCGGCGAACTTCGGAGTCTTTGTGGAGATCGCTCCTGGTGTCGAAGGGCTGTGCCACAACTCGGAAATCCCGGGCGGCCAGGACCGGAAACGGGAGGAGCCGCCGCTTCCCATCGGCGAGGAATTCGACTTCAAGATCATCAAGATGAACGAAGCGGAAAAGAAGATTGGGCTGAGCATTCGGGCTGTCGCCGATGATGAAGAGCGGACGCGCCTCGAAGATTATCAGCGGCAGGCGGCGGCAGCCACAATGACAATCGAAGAAGCCATTCACTTGAAGGGCCAAGGGGAAAGTCGTTAAGGTCGGGCTGGCCCTGGAGAGGTGAGAACCAAGGATGACTAAAGCGGACTTGATCGAAGAAGTATCACGAGTGGTCGAAATGACCAGGAAGGATTCGGAGGTAATCGTAGAAGCCATTTTCGACAGCATCGTGCGAAGCCTGCGCACGAATGAAAAGATCGAAATTCGAGGCTTTGGCAGCTTCCGGACCCGTCAACGACAGCCGCGGGTGGGACGGAATCCTAAGACCGGCGCGCGGGTGGAGGTACCACCGAAACGCATCCCGTTCTTCAAGCCGAGCAAGGAACTGAAGGATCTCGTGAACAACTCCCATGCGAATGCGAATGCGAGCGC
>JADGHK010000015.1 GCA_019686145.1 Bryobacteraceae bacterium
TCGACTGGCGCCGTTACGGGCAGAGCGGGCGCTCGCGCCGCCTGCTCCACCAGATGCGTATGCGGCTCGAGCGCGAACAGGGGCCGTCCAACCCCTTGAAAGCCGGCTACGGCGGCTACTACGACATCGATTTCGCCCTGATGTACCTCCGCCTGAAGGGCGCCGGGATCTTCTTCAAGGTCCTGAATACGCCGGAGCGCATCGATGTCATCGAGCAGATGGGGCATCTCGAGCGCGCCGACGCAGAGTTCCTGCGCGATGCGGCAACGCTGTATCGCGCCATCGATCACGGATTGCGCGTGTTTTCAGGACAGGCGCAGGGCTCGCTGCCGACCGCCGAAGGCCACCTCGAAATACTCACCAAGCTCGTCGCGCTGTGGACGCCAGACCACCTTCACGACCAGGACCTTCCCACCGAACTCAGTCAGGTACAGCGCCGAACCAGAGAGTTTTTCGATCGGTTGTTTCAATAGGGCGGGCTGAGCGTCATACTAGGTGAAGTGCCGCGGACCCGCCTCATCACCGCCCTCCTCCTGATATTTCCCGGCGCTTGCGCTGCCGCAGACACAGTCATCAGCGATGCTCTAAGCCGCCTCTACAACTTTGACTTCTCCGGCGCCCACCGCATCCTGGACAGGCATCTTGCCGCCGACCCGAGCGATTCCCTCGCTTTCAGCATGCGCGCCGCCGCGTATCTTTTCTCCGAGCTGGACCGGCTTCAGATCCTCGAGAGCGAGTTCTTCGCTGACGACAAACGGATTATAGAGAAGAAAAAGCTGCAGCCCGACCCGGGAATCAGGACTAAGTTCAGCGAAGCCATTCAAGCGGCGCAGAACCTGGCAAAGAAGAGGCTGGAATCCGATGCCAACGACAAGGACAGCCTGCTGACGCTCGCGGTTTGCGCGGGGCTTCTGACAGATTACGCCGCCCTCGTGGAGCGGCGGCAATTCGGGAGCCTGAGCTACGCCAAGGAGTCTCAGCGGTATGCAGTCCGCCTCCTGGAACTGGATCCCACCTATTACGACGCGTATCTGACGACAGGTCTGAGCGAATATCTGGTCGGCAGCCTTCCTTTCTTTGTCCGCTGGTTTGTGAAGTTCGAGGCTGTCGAAGGGAGTAAGGAAAAGGCGGTCCGCAACCTGGAAACGGTCGCCAAGTCAGGCCGCTACTTCGGTCCGTTTGCTCGAATCCTCTTGTCCCTCATTCACCTTCGGGAAAAAAGACCGCACGACAGCGAGCGCCTGCTCGCCGAGCTAGCCCGCGACTACCCTGAAAATCCGTTGATCCGCAAAGAACTGTCCAAGATATCTTCGAAACTCCGGAGCGGCGAACTGACCGGCGGGTCGAATTGAAAACACGCGCCCATTTTCCCGCCCTGATTCGAGCGCCCGCCTCAGCGCGCCAGCGGGGCCGCTTCCAGGATCTCGTGCGCGACGTCGCCAAACTTCTCGAAATTCTTTCGAAAGCGCCCGGCCAGATCCCAGGCAGCCCGATCATACTCGTCCGGATTTGACCACTGAGAGCGCGGATTTAGCAGTTCGGACGGGACACCGGGACAGCGCTCCGGCACCAGCACTCCAAAAACCGGGTGCGGTTTCATAGGCACGTCGTTCAACTTCCCTTGGAGCACGGCGTCAACCATCGCTCGCGTGTACTCGAGTTTGACGCGCTGTCCGACGCCATAGGCTCCGCCCACCCATCCGGTGTTCACCAGCCAGCACTTGACGCTGTGCGTGCGCATTTTCTCACCCAGCATGCGCGCGTACTCGGTGGGGTGCCGCGGCAGAAAAGGCTCGCCGAAACACGAGCTGAATGTTGCCTGCGGCTCTTTTCCCAACCCGCGCTCGGTCCCCGCGACTTTGGCTGTATAGCCGCTCAGGTAATGGTACATCGCCTGTTCCGTGCTGAGCCGGGAGATGGGAGGTAGCACTCCGAAGGCGTCTGCCGTAAGAAACAGGATGTGCGACGGATGGGAACCGATGCCCGGAATCACCGCCCCATCGATGAAGTCAATTGGATAGGCGGCTCTCGTATTCTCCGTTATTTCGTCGGAAGCGAAATCAAGAGCCCTGGTTTCAGGATCAACAACGACGTTCTCGAGTACTGTGCCAAAGCGGATCGCGTTCCAGATCTGAGGTTCCTTCTCTTTCGATAGGCGGATGCATTTTGCGTAGCATCCACCCTCGAAATTGAACACTCCGCGATCACTCCATCCGTGCTCGTCATCTCCAATCAATTGTCGCCCGGGGGCTGCCGAAAGCGTTGTTTTCCCCGTGCCCGAGAGTCCAAAGAAGAGAGCCACTCCGCCCGGGCCCGTATTGGCCGAGCAATGCATGGGCAACACGCCGCGCGACGGCAGCAGATAATTTAGGACCGTAAAAATCGATTTCTTGATTTCTCCGGCGTAACTGGTCCCTGCAATCAGGACCAAACGCCGCTGGAAGTTGATGACGATCGCTGTCTCCGATCGGGTGCCGTGCCGCTCGGGATCTGCATGGAAGCCGGGAGCGCAGAGGACGGTAAATTCCGTGGCGCGATCGGCCGCGCCTGGATCCGCACGGATGAACAACTGGCGGGCAAACAGCGAGTGCCAGGCATCTTCCGTCACCACCCGCACGCGCAGCGCGTAGGACGGGTCGGCTCCCGCAAAACTGTCCTGCACGAAGACTTCTTTGCCCTGGAAGTATCCAAGCAGCTCCTGATACAGCCCCTCGAACTGCTCTTCTGAAATCGGCTGGTTGACGGGACCCCAGTCGACGGTGTTCTCCGTCCCTGCTTCCCGGACAATGAACTTGTCTTTCGGAGATCGGCCAGTAAAGCGGCCAGTCCGCACAACGAGAGGACCGCCTTCCGCAAGCACCGCTTCGCAGCGCCGGATAGCTTCCTCTACAAGGCGGGCGGGCCCGAGATTCCAGTGAACAGCACGGAGGTTTCGAAGACCGTGCTCCTCTAAGAGGTAACGACTCTGCCGACTGCTTGCGTCCTGCATAAGTCTCCCCGGGTCGGATTCAACTGCCCCAGTTTATCATTGTAGGTATGGACAGGCTGAGAGGTGTCACAGCTACACTTTGCCTGCTCCTTGTGTGCGCACATCTCAACGCCCAGGTGATCGAGTTCGAATCCAACGGGCTTCACTACCTCACCGCGACCCGCAACGGGCTGACCATTATGTTCGCCCAGCTGCCCTCGACCGTCCGCGAATACGCTGTGATGCAGGTGTCCGTGTCGAACGGCTCTGACAGGACGTGGGTCATCCGCCCGGAGGACTTCCGGTTTGAGAGGGCTGACGGGGTTGTTCTTCAGGCCGTCCCCGCTCGAACCGTTGTCAACCAGATGATCGAGAAGGCCACCCGAAATGATGTGGTGCGCCTCGTGTCCACGTACGAAGCCAGTCTCTACGGCTTCGGACGTATCCAATCGACCAACGGATATGAACAGCGGCGGCAGGCAGCCCAGGCAGAATTGGGCTCAATCAAACTCAAGGCCGCCGCGGCCGCATCAGCGATCGCATTTGTCGAAACCAAGCTGGCGCCCGGTCAGTCGACTGATGGCGCCGTGTTCTACCCAACCAACGGTAAACCGCTCGGTCCCGGACGTTTAATCGTTCGAGCCGCCGATAGTCTCTTCGTATTCGACGCCGCAGACGCTCCCGCAGCCGGCAAGCTCCTGCGACGCTAGCGGCATCGCTCGCTTTTGTGCTTGCACTGCGGATCCAACTCTATTAAACTGATGGAGATTAGGATGTTTGCCCTGAAACCGCCCTACCCTGACGAATCCGTCGCTCCGGCCGACCTGCTCCAGTGGGCGATCGAAACTTTTGGCAACCGGTTCGCGCTGTCGACGAGCTTTCAGATCGAGGGGATGGTACTGCTAGACATGGCATCGAAGCTCAAGATGCCTTTCCGCGTCATTACTGTCGATACCGGCCGGCTGCCCGAAGAGACCTACAAGATGATAGAGACGGTCTACCAGCGATACGGAATCCGGGTAGAAATTGTCGTTCCGGATCCGGCAGAGGTGGAGGCGATGGTAGCGTTGCACGGACCCAACCTCTTTTATCGTGAGGTGCCTCTGAGGATGCTGTGCTGCCGGGTCCGCAAGACACTGCCCTTCGAGCGCAAGCTGGCGGAATTGGACGCATACGCGGTAGGTTTGCGCCGTTCCCAGAACGAAACTCGCGCCACGGTTCCCAAGGTGGATACATCCGGTCCGGCGCTAAAGCTCGCGCCGCTCGCCGACTGGACGCGCGAGCAGGTGAAAGAGTATCTGACCCGCAACAAGGTGCCGCGGCACCCGCTCTACGAAGACGGCTACACCAGCATCGGCTGCGCTCCTTGCACGCGAGCCCCCGAGCCGGGCGAGCCCGAACGTGCAGGCAGGTGGTGGTGGGAGCAGGATGCACCCAAAGAGTGCGGATTACACTTCACGCCGGACGGCAGGGTGGAGCGCCGCATCGACGTACTCCTGCGGGAAATCCGCGAAGCAAGCCAGCAGAACAGGCACCTGCACTGCCTGAAGTAACTATCCGGCCGCCGGGAGTTCCCTGACCTGAACTGCGATATCGCCAGGCGCAGTAAGTGGGGCTTTGGGCTTGAAAAAGTCAATCCGCAGGTAGCCGAGCGCCACGACTTTGCCGAGCGCCGGCGAGTATGCCGCTGAGGTGATTTCCCCAACCTTCTGGCCGTCGGAGTGAATTTCAGTTCCCGGCGGCGGTGCTTCGGCAGCATCAAGCGTAAAATGCGCAAAGCTCCTGTGAAGGAGCGCTCTTGACCGAACGCGCTCGACAATTTCCTGCCCCAGGTAGCAGCCCTTTTGAAAGCTGACTGCGTGCATCTGCCGCGTCTCCTGCGCAAGGTGTCTGTCTGTAATGTCCTCGCCGTAGCGCGGCTTGCCGTTCTCGAGACGCACGGTACGGATAGCCTCGGCGCTTGCCTGGCGCACCCCGGCTTGCTCGAGTTGCTGGAGCAGTTCCGGACGTTCCGTGGCGGGCAGAAAGATCCAAAAGCCAGGGCCGCCCGTGGCGCTCACGGCAGCCACCCAGCGGCTGCCCCAGGATGCAATTGCCCACGGAGCAGCGGGAACGGGCGCCCCGAGGGTTTTGAGCAATTCCTCTGCACGCGGGCCCTCCAGGCCCACTGTCGGCAAGCCGGTCGTGATGTCTTCGACCGTTACGTCATCCGCAATAATGTACCTGTCCAGGTGCTCATGAATCTTCGCAGTCTGCTCGGGCTCAAGGTCAAGCAGGAGGAAATCAGGCAGCCGGAAGAGGTTCACATCGGCTGTGATTCTGCCTTGCGCCGTCAGGAAAAATGCGTATAAGCCCTGCCCGTCCGCCAGCGCCGCCACGTTATTCGTGGTCATCGCATGCAGCAGGCGGACCCGATCTTCCCCGGTGATTTTCAGCTTTCCCCGCTGAGCAAGATCGATCCAGGCCGCGCCCTCGCGAAGTTCCTCATAGCCTTGAAGCATCTTGATTTGCTTTTGTCGAAAGGACCTGTCCCTACTCAAAGTATACAATCGGCTTATGATCCATGAGATCCTACCGGTCGGATTACTAGGCTGCAATTGCTCCATTTTCGGCGACGAGTCTACGCGGGAGGCGATCGTCATCGACCCGGGCGACGAGATCGACCGGATCCTCTCGATCCTAAAGCATCATGGATTGAAGCTGACAAAAATTGTCATCACACATGCCCACATTGACCACATCGGCGGCGCGCAGAAATTGAAAAAGGCAACCGGCGCTCCCATTCTGATGAACAGCAACGATCAGCCCCTATACGATGGCATGGATATTCAGGCGAACTGGCTCGGGATCCCGACGCCTGAGAAGGGTGACATCGACAGCACGCTTCGCGAAGGCGACCGCTTGCAGTTCGGCGCCCATCACTTTGAGGTGCTCGAAACTCCCGGTCACACGCCGGGGAGCGTCTGCTTGTGGATGCCCGACGAAAAGAAGCTCATCGCTGGCGACACGCTTTTCAGGGATAGCATTGGCCGCACTGATCTGCCGGGCGGGAGTACGCAGAAGATCCTCAGTTCGATCAAGACAAAACTTTTGACACTCCCGGAAGAAACCCTCGTCGTGCCCGGTCACGGTGAAACGACGACGATCGGCCGGGAAAAAGAGTTCAATCCTTTCCTGGGTTCTCTTTAGCCTTTTTCAGCTCTTCCATCACCGATGCCACCAGTTCCTTGGCATCGCTGATTCCCTTCCAGATCATCTGGATGTCCATTGCAGGCTTGCCGGGTTGGCGTGAGCTTTGACAGTAGACTCCGTGCTGTCCGACCAGGACCAGGGAGTCCGTGAGCAGGTCGAGCGTCATTGCCAGCCGCCCGCGCGCCACGCCCATCATGAACTCGTACCGGTCCAGTTCATCCCGCCGTTCGTCGTATACAGACATGCTGCCTTTCAGTGTACAGGTCCTGCGGCAGAGCCCTTCGTTGCCCGGTTCTGGGCCTACTCCTGCAGAATGCGGTGGCGGCGAAGAAACTCAAAGACCCGGTCATGGTGGAGTTCGACCAGCTTCTCATGAGTGAGCCCGTGCCTCCCATTCGCAATGCTGATCATTTCCGCATCGACACCCACCTGTCGAAGCTGCCTCGTCAAGTTGAAGCCGTGCTCGTACGGGACGGTCTGGTCCGCATCCCCGTGGATCGTGAGGATGGGCGGCAATCCTTTGCGGATGTAAGCAATCGGGGACACACGCCATGCGAGCATTCTGCGGTCCGGCTGCTCGGGCACCCACTTTACGGCGTACTCGCGCATGTTGGGTCCTTCAATCTGGTCGCCCACGTCGGTAATGCCGAAGAAGTTAACCACCGCTGCTACCTTCGTTCGCGGTCCGAGCCTGGCTTTTCGGGAAACCATTCCCACCATGAGCGCAAGATGCCCGCCCGCCGACGCTCCGGTCACAACGATGCGTTTCCGGTCGACGTTGTATTTCCCTGCGTTCTTTCGGAACCAGTGCGCGGCGCGAAGCACATCTTCGACGGCTGCCGGCGCCGGCGCTACGTCCGCCAGGCGGTACTCTACGTTCGCCACCACGAACCCTGCCTTCAGGTATGGGATGCAAAACGACTCCACCAGTTGGTCCTTGCTCAAACGCACCCACCCGCCGCCATGGATGACAATCACACCCGGCCGTTTTCCGCGGTGAGGCGCTTTCGGCCGGAGGATATCGACGACCGTTTGTTTGTATTCGGAGTAAGGCACGTTTGAGTCCACCTCAACCCACTCGGGGAGTGCGGCCGGGCGCTTGTCCTGCGCTGCCGCACACGCGCAAAGCAGGAGGAGGAGCGGGGTAAATTTTCGCATAGGGTACCAACCAGCTTATATTGAAATCTCCGGAGCACGAGATCGCATGAACGAACCGCAACTGCTGAGAATCTCCCACGTCGGTGTTCGCGGTGTTGTTGGCCCCGGACTCACCGCGTCTCACGTCCTGGACTTCGCCTCCGCCTTTGGCACGTTCCTCGCTCCGAAAGTACCCGTTGTTCTCGGGAGGGATACTCGCGCCAGCGGCGTCATGATCCGTGAGGGAGTGATCGCGGCTCTACTGGCTACAGGACACGATGTCATCGATCTCGGCGTCGTCTCCACGCCGGTTATACAGCATACAATCAGCAGAATCGGCGCGGGCGGCGGGGTGTCGATCGGGGCAAGTCACAACGCGGCGGAATGGAACGCCCTCAAGTTCTTTGGACCGAATGGCATCTATCTTTCAACCGCCGAGGCGAGCGAACTGCTGGATATCTACCACTTGAAGAAGTTCGATTTCGTCGGATGGACGGAGGTAGGAAAGCTGTGCCTCCAGGACAACGCGATCGATCCCTATCTCGACGACCTGGCCCAGGTGTTCGACCTCGAGTCCCTGCGGCAGTTCAAGGTCCTCGTTGACTGCTGCAACGGCACCTCGGCGCTGATCCTTCGCCGGATGAAGGAACGCTTCGGGCTGAATCTGATTCTGATCAACGAGAAGACGGAAGGAGTGGATTTCGCCCACGATCCGGCAATCTCCCGGGAAACCGTCGGCCTTCAACTGGCGCCCCTGATGCAGCCCGTCGCCGCGGACGCGGGTTTTCTGTTCGATGCGGATTCGGACCGCGTGGCGATCGCCACGGAAGAGGGAAACCCGGTGAGCGAGGAGATGATCCTGCCGATTCTGGCCGACTACGTTCTTCCACGAGTCCCTGGACGGCTTGTGATCACCAACATCTCCACGACGGCGCTTGTGGAAGAGGTGGCTTCACGACACGGAGCGAAGGTGGTCCGCGCTCCAGTCGGCCGTCAGGCGGCGATCGATGCGCTGACCGGCTACCGTCCCGAGCAAGTGGCGCTGGCGGGAGAGGGCACCGGCGCGGTGATGATGCCGCAGTTCCGCTTCGTCTACGATGGAATTGCCTCCATGCTCGCCATCCTGTCCATGATGGCGGAAAGGAAGGCGCGTTTGTCGGAGATCGTGGACGCTTATCCGCGCTACTCAATGCTGAAAGGCCAGCTTCCGTTCGCATCCCGCCGGCTTCCCGAACTGCTCATGGAGATTCAGATGGCCTACAGCGATGGCCGCGTCACTTCCATCGACGGGCTGCGCGTCGACTGGCCGGACCGCTGGTTCCATGTCCGGGTAAGCCAGACGGAACCGGTTGTGCGGGTTATCTGCGAACAGCGGGGAGATCCGCCGATAGCCCTGTTTGAGGACTTGATGGGACGCGTGAGGAGCTACGTCTGATGCCTCGCCGGGAGCATTTACTCAAGATAGGCGTCTCCGGCATTCGGGGAGTCGTCGGCGACTTTCTGACGCCGTCGCTTGCGTGCGCGTTCGGACAAGCCTTCGGAACCTACATCGGGCGAGGACGGGTCATTGTCGGACGAGACACGCGCATGACCGGTCAGATGCTCCAGCACGCTGCTTCGTGCGGGCTGCTGGCGGCTGGAAGCGAGGTAGTGGATGTGGGCGTCCTTCCGACACCCACGATTCAGATCTATGTGGCGGATACAGGCGCGCGCGGCGGCATCGCTCTGACAGCCTCGCACAACCCGCCCGAGTACAACGCCCTCAAGTTATTCAATTCAGAAGGCTTATTCTTCAACCAGTATGAGCGCGGCGAATTGATCGATCTCTACCATCAGAGCCAGTTCCGGCGTGCGGCGAACAGCGAGATCCGGGGCATCACGAAGGATTACGAGAGCGGACCGAGGCGTCACTTTGAGCGCATCCTGCGGCACGTCGATGTGGAAGCGATCCGCCGGCGACGCTTCCGGGTAGCCCTCGATGGCGTCAACGGGGCTGGCAGCGCGATGAGCTGTCAGTTCCTCGAGCAGATTCTAGGCTGCGATTTAAGAGCCATCTGGGTCGATCCCGGCAAGCCCTTCCCGAGGGAGGCGGAACCGAAACCGGAGTCGTTAACGGAACTTGCCGCCCTGGTGCAGCGGGAGGGCTGCGAGATTGGATTTGGCCAGGATCCCGACGGCGACCGTCTTGCCGTCTGCGACGAGAACGGCCGCGTTCTGGACAATGACGACGTACTGGCCCTGGTGGTCGATGCGGCGCTTGCTTTGCATGCCGGCGATGTCGTCGTGAACCTCACAACCTCCTCGGTTGTGGAGGACGTGGCGCGACGGCACGGGCGGCAGGTTTTCCGAACCCCGGTGGGCGAGGCGAATGTTGTCGAGCGCATGCGCGCAGTAAAAGCGGCCATCGGCGGGGAAGGCTCAAACGGAGGCATTATCTTTCCGGCTGTGCATCTTTGCCGGGATAGTTATACGGGGATGGCGTTCCTTCTCCACCGCATGGCTCAAACCGGAAAGTCGATTTCGCAAATGGCGGCAGAGCTTCCGAAGTATCACCGCCGCCTGGGCAAGGTCAGCTACGAGCACGGCCGTCTTGGCATGCTGATGCAGTCGCTCGAACAGGCCTTCCCGGGCGTCCCGGCGGATCGGACCGACGGGCTCAAGCTGCTGCTGGACGACGGATGGGTGCATGTCCGCGCCTCGAATACCGAACCGTTGCTCCGGCTTGCAGCCGAGGCTCGTTCGGCAGAACGCCTGGAAGAACTCTACGGCAGGGTCGTTCAGGCCCTGCAGCAATCGTGAAATGCGCTACTAAGTTGATCCAATTTCCCGTAGACTCATAAATGTGGGCGCAGTTCACAAGTGTTAACTGCCCAGGTCCGAATTTGCCCTGAGTGAGACGGTGGCGGATGTCAATCCAATCCGATCGCGAATTTGAGAAGCTGCGGGCCATCGGCCGTGTCGGATGGGTGGACATTCAAGACAGCCGACGGCAGCCTCGCGGCACACTACGAACATACGGTGGTAATTACGCGAGGCGAGCCGATCGTGTTAACCGTCTGACCGCCTCATTTCCGGATCAACTGCTCGGCGTGCCGGAGCGCCTCAGGCGTCGTCCGTCCGGACAGCATGCGGCTGATTTCACGGACGCGCGCTTCGCCCGTCAGCTCTTCGATCTCGGCTACGGTACGTCCCCTCACTTCCCGTTTCTCGACCACATAGTGATGGTCAGCGAAAGCGGCAATCTGGGCAAGGTGCGTGACACAGAGAACCTGGTCGCGCCGGGCAAGGCTCTTCAGCCGCTCCCCGACCCGCTCCGCGGCGGCGCCGCCGATGCCGGCATCCACCTCATCAAAGACGAGGGTCCTGGCGCATCCATCCTGAGGCTTTCCGGAAAGCGTTGTGCAGGTCTTCAGCGCCAGCGCCATGCGCGAAAGCTCGCCGCCCGAAGCTACTTTCTCGAGCGGCTTGGGCTCCTCGCCGCGGTTCGGCGAGACGAGAAACTCGACGTGGTCCGATCCGCGCGCAGATGGGGCCGCCGGGTTGACGGCAATGCAAAATGCCGTCCCCTTCATCGCGAGTCCCGCCAGTTCCTCCTCTACACGGGCGGCCAGTTTCGCCGCCGCCTCCCGGCGTCTTTCGCTCAGTCTTTGGGCTGCCGTTTCGTATTCCGCTCGCAGGGCATCTTCCTGCTGTTTGAGCGCCTCGCGCCGCTCGCCAGCCGTTTCCAGCGCATCCAGGTTCCGGCGCACGTCGTCGAGGAAAGCCAGGATTTCCCCGATCGTCGCCCCATACTTCCGCTTCAGCTTGTCGATGGACGCCAGGCGCGACTCAACCTGTTCCAAACGCTCGGGATCCGCCTCGAGCCGGGCGATGTAGGTGGCAAGCGAACGGGCCGCCTCGTTGATTGCAATCTGTGCAGGCTTGAGGGTCTCGAGTACATCGCCCAGGGAAGGGTCAATGCGGCACACCTCCTCCAGGCGGCGAATGGCAGCTCCAAGATTCGCCACGGCCGACTCGGGCGATTCGTAGAGCGATTCGTAGGCGAGGTTCGCGCTTTCCTGGAGGCGCGTCAGGTTTTGCAAAACACGCCGTTCGGTTTCAAGCTCCGCATCCTCGCCCTCGCGGGGATTGACGCTTTCAATCTCCTTGCGCTGGAACGACCACAGGTCAGCCAGGCGCAGCTTTTCCTGTTCCGTGCGCTCCAGCTCCGCAAGCTCCTCCTGCACGGACCGCCAGCGCTGGTAGACATCGGCAACCTCGTTCACCAGAGCGGAGCAGCCGCCGAACGTGTCGACCAGGTCGAGCTGCGCCGCAGGCAGAAACAGACGCTGCTGGTCATGCTGCCCGTGAATATCGCCCAGGTACGGGGCCAGTTCCTTGAGCAGCGTCACGGTCGCCGGACGCGAATTGATAAATACCCGGGACTTGCCGTTCGCGAAAATCTCCCGTTCGAGCAGCAGCTCGCCCTCCTCCGCCTCAATGCCAGCCGATTCGAGAAGTTCGCGGAAGGAGGGGTCCGAAGGCAAATCAAAGATGCCCGAGATTCTGGAGCGCTCCGCCCCGGCGCGCACCATGTCCGCCGAAGCACGCCCGCCGAACAGCAGCCCCAGTGCGTCAACGACAATCGACTTGCCCGATCCGGTCTCTCCGGTCAGCAGATTGAGACCCGGATGGTAGCGGACGCGCACTCGCTCAACAACAGCATAGTTCTCCACCACAAGTTCGAGGAGCATCGGACACAGTATAAAGGGAAACGGCCTGCTTCAGACGCTATCCAACCCTTGAGCCGCCGGCGCACGGCTGTTCTAAAGGATTATGCTTCCTTTAGCTTTTGGGGAAGCAAGTCGGCAATGAGTAGAATGGAAAGTTAAGAGATTAAAGGAGAGTCGGTTGTCGCTTCCTTGCGGTTTCCTGTTGTTTCAGGTGAGCATCTGGGAACTGGTCGTCAGGGCCAATCCCGTGTCCCAGGTGATTCTCGTCCTGCTGCTGCTTTTTTCCATTGTTTCCTGGGCGATCATTTTTGCCAAGTGGAACGTGTTCCGATCCGCTCGCATGGCAAACGCTCAGTTTCTTCGCGCCTTCCGTAAAGCAAACGGATTAGAGGCAGTTGCGCTCGCGGTCGAGCAGTTCCGCGCCTCGCCGCTTTCGTCGGTTTTCGACTTTGGCTACTCGGAAGTAGAGCGGCAACTGAAGAGCAAAGGAACCCTCTCGAACCGTCTTGCTCTCGAACGGAGCCTGCAATTGGGCATCAGCGAGCAGTTGACGAAGCTCGAGCGAAATATGAACTGGCTCGCGACGGCGGCGACGGTGTCACCGTTCGTAGGCTTGTTCGGCACGGTATGGGGCATTATCGGGGCTTTCCAGGCGCTCAGCCTCGCGGGTAGCGCAAGCCTCCGCGTTGTCGCGCCGGGTATTGCCGAAGCCCTCGTGGCAACAGGTATGGGTCTCGCGGCTGCGATTCCAGCAGCTGTTTTTTACAACCATTTCGGGCACGTCATTCGCGAGTTCGGAGCGAGGATGGACGACTTTTCGCTGGAGTTTATGAACCTCGCCGAGCGGACCTACGAGGACTAGACGATGGCGTTCTCGGTTGACAACGGGTCGGCAGGCAGCGGGCGGCGGCGGTTTGGCAACATCCGCCCGCTGTCGGAGATGAATGTCATTCCGCTTGTGGACGTCGTTCTCGTGCTGCTGATCATCTTCATGCTCACGGCACAGGTCATGGAATTCGGCCTCGAGGTCGATGTTCCCAAGGTTAAGGAAGTCCGCGAGAGCGCTGAGGAACTGCCAGTGATCACGATCACCAGAAGCGGGGAAGTCTATCTGGCCGACAAACCAGCCAACGTCAATTCCCTCGCGGACGACATCCGCACGCGGTACGGACCCAAAGGAAACGCCGTTTACATCCGTGCCGACAAAGATACGGTTTGGAACCCCATGGCTCAGGTGATCAGCGCACTCGGTCAGGCCAAGATTGAGGTCCGGCTGGTGACCAAGCCTGAAGACGAGGCCGACCGTCCTCGGAGATAGCGATGAGAGGGCAGACCGACATTCTCGATGCCCGGGAGTCCCTGCGGACACCGCTGATTGGGTCGGTGCTGTTCCACTGCGGTATCTTCGCAACACTCTTTCTGGTGACATTTCTTACCAACCGGAGCCATGAAACGTTCGGCGACCCCAACTCGCTCGGAGGCGCCGGAGTGACTGTGACTCCGGTATCCTCCATTCCGTTGCCGGACCGGGGCGGCATCCGGAACCCGGTAGCGAATGACACGCCAAGCAAGGTGCCCGCGCCGCCAAAGCCCCAGCCGAAGCCGGCCGTCAAAGAGGATCCGGATGCCATCCCTTTGAAAGGCCGCACAAAGGCTGCGCGCGAAAAAGAGACGCCGGCCAGCAGGCAGCGTTACCGCACGGTACCGGAGGACAAGCCCAACCAACTGTACAGTTCCTCCGGCCAGACGATGAGCTCACCGATGTACGGTCTGAGCGCAGGATCCGGCGGAGTGGGCGTTGGGAGAGGTTCCCCGTTCGGGAATCGCTTTGGAGCTTATGCCCAGCTGCTCCGGGATCGGGTGGCGCGAGCGTGGCGTACTCAGGATATTGATCCACGCCTTCAAACCGCGCCTCCGGTGGTCGTATTGTTCGATGTCTTAAGAAGCGGCCAGGTGCGGAATATTCGATTATTTCAGCGGAGCGGCATTCCAGCGCTGGACTACTCCGCGCAACGCGCTGTGCAGGATGCAGCGCCTTTTCCACCCTTGCCCGCCGGCTATGAGCGGGATTCGGCAACTGTCGAACTTTGGTTTCAACTAAAGCGATGAAAAAGAAAATTCTTTGGGGGATTGCGGGAGCAGCGGCCATGGTGGCCGCTTTGGTAGCCCAACAAGGCGGGAGGAGCGACATTAAGGCCGAGATTACGAAAGGCGAGCTTGCCACGATCGCGATTCCCGACTTCCGTGGAGCGGGCGGCGCCCAGCCGCTGATGGGCGTCTTCAACGAAACCCTGTTCCGCGAAGTTCAGAATTCGGGACTGTTCAAAATGGCCCCGAAAAGCTTTTATCCGCTACAGACGCCGCAGCGTCCGCAGGACTTCCAGTCTTCCGCGAGGCGTGGAAGCGGCCTGACGCTGCTGGACTGGTCGGGTCCTCCGGTCAACGCCCATTACCTGGCGTTTGGTTACACGGCCGAGCAGAACGGCCAGCTCGTCCTTTTCGGCTGGCTGTATAACGTGGGGCAGCCCGATATTTCCAACGCTCAGGTACTCGGCAAGGTGTATCTGGGGCCGCTGAACGAAGAGGGAGCCCGGAAGGTTGCACGGGAGTTCGCGGCGGATATCCTCGCCCAGTTTGGCGCGACTTCCCTCATCGGATCCAAGATTTACTTTGTCTCGAACCGGACGGGACACAAGGAAATCTGGTCAATGGACTACGACGGGTCCAACCAAAAGCAGGTGACGGCATACCGGTCGATCACCACAATGCCTGCGGTGTCCCTCGATGGGTCAATGCTCGCTTTCACGACGTACGCTCGGGGAAATCCCTCGATCATGATTCACCTGACGTCGACCAACAGACGCCTGCCTTTCTATAACCAGCAGGCGTCGATGAATGCGACGCCGAGTTTCACACCGGACGGCAAGACGATCTTGTTCTCGTCCACCCTTTCCGGAATCGCCCAGATTTATGCAGCGAACATCGACGGAAGCGGGCTCCGGAAGCTTTCCTCCGTCCGGGCCATCGAGGTAGAGCCGAAAGTAAATCCCAAAAATGGCGTTGATGTTGTATTTGTTTCCGGACGCTCTGGTCCTCAGCAAATATATAAAATGAACCTGGACGGAGCAGACGTAGTCCGGCTAACTAC
>JADGHK010000709.1 GCA_019686145.1 Bryobacteraceae bacterium
CGAGGTGTTTCGGGGCAGTTGCCGGTCAATCCCGACTGCCGTTTGCGCAATGTAGGGAGCGCGAATCGACGAATCCACGCGGCGCAGGGCCTGAGGCACCAGGTTGCTGGACAGTTCTGCAAGCGACGGGATATTCGGGTAGAAGTCAGGGTTCGTAACGATGTACTGTTGCTGCGTCTCTCCGTTGAACCGCAACGCCTGCAGCGTTAGATTCTCGCTGATCCGATCGTAAAAGATGCCGAAGCCGGCTCGAAGTACGGTTTTCGTTTGACGGTTTCTTCCTCCGTCGAT
Source organism: Bryobacteraceae bacterium (assembly GCA_019686145.1). Taxonomy (GTDB): domain Bacteria; phylum Acidobacteriota; class Terriglobia; order Bryobacterales; family Bryobacteraceae; genus JADGHK01. Next base: position 292 of record JADGHK010000709.1, read on the forward strand.
GCCCCAGGCGATGCTCAGTCGCGGGGAGAAGTTGGTGTAATCGCTGATGTTGGTTTGGGTCTCGTAGCGAATGCCGTAGCTGAGCGTGAAGTTCGGCTTTATACGCCAGTCGTCGAGGAAGAACAGGCCCACATCTGTCTGGTTAACCTTCGCAAGCGGATTGCCGCCGGCGATGGAAAACTGGCTGGCGCCTCCGCCGAGGGCCCGGATCTGGGCGCCGGTGAGCCCTTGGGCGAGGAAGAGCGCGGTCCGCCGGTAGCGTTCGAGCGAGTCGATCTGCGTCATCACCGGCAGACCGTCCTCGCCATACACAATCTGGTTCGAGGCATCCAGCAGCGGAGCGGTTCCGCCGCTGAACGTGAACGTGCCGCCAAAGTTCTGCGGGGAGAGATCGGACAGTGAGACCACTCGAAGGCGTCCGCCAAACTTCCGCGTGTGCGTTCCGGCGGTAATCGAGGTGATGTTCGTGATCTCCCACCGGTCGCTTCTGTTCTCCGCACGTCCAACCTGCGCTCCGCCTCCGGTGAATGCTTCGAGAACCTGAAGGGCTGCAACGGAGTTGTCCCCGTAGCTGTTAACGGCGTTTCTCATGAATTGCACCCGGGTCTCGTTGATTGCATTGCTGCTAAGAACAGCCGTTTCAGTTATCTGGAGCGTATGCTCCCGGTCGCGCGTGTCGTAGGCCTGAGAGGGAAGTGAAAAGTTGCCAATGCCCTGACTCTCGTTTGTGACGCCCGAGTACGCGTATCGCGCGACGAGAGTATTCTTCTCGTTCAGCTGAAGGTCGAAGCGGGGAACAATGTTGAGGCGGCGCTGCGGCGTAGATACCGCCTCCTGGAGCGCCGAGGGCTGAAGATTCGAATCGAGGACGCGCGCATTGATAATGGCGTTCTCATCGACGCCCCGGTGTTCAACGTCAAAGCTGAACGAGGACTTTCTTGTCACCGGGCCGGCGAGGCTGCCAACGAACAAGCGCGACTGATAATCGGGCCGCTCGCTCACAAACGGATTCCGCGCATTCAGGGCGTTGTCGCTGAACATGGAGAGGATCTGGCCTCGGAACCGGTCGCTACCCGGCTTCGTAAAGATCTCAATTCGCCCGAATCCAAGCCGGTCATACTCCGCCGAGAAGGGATTCTGGTTGATCCGCACTTCGCGAATGGAAGATTTCGGAGGCAGGCGTCCGCCCGTAAAACCGTCGATGAAGATCTGGCCGCCGTTCGGACCTACGCTTGGCCCCGCCAGCGCCTGTAAGTCCTGCTGAAGCTGATCGGGGTCATCAGAGAGGGCTTCGAGGTCCGCGCCTTTGATGATCAGCGATCCTACGTTGGAATTCGGGTCGACGCTAACCTTCCCTTGCTCTTCGGCGACCGTGATCTCCTGCGCTGCGAGCGCCACCGTCATCGGTACATCCAAGGTGAAGTCCCTGTCAATTTCCAGATCCTCGATTTGAAAGGGCGAGAAGCCCGTCATCTCTACGTTGATCGTGTATTTCCCGGAAGTAAGGCCCGTGAAGGAGTATTGGCCGAGCTCATTCGTTTTGGTCTGCTTCATCACCTCCTGACCGCGCCGAAGTGTCACCGTCGCATTGGGGATCGAAGCGTTCGACGGATCCGTGACGCGGCCCCGAAGAGTGATCGATGCGGATTGAGCGATGGCCAGATACCCAGTAAGTATGCTGAGACCGAATATGACCAGAGTACGGGCACACGTCGAGTAACTTATCGACATAGGAATTTACCTCCGGGAAACAGTTCTACGTGAAGTTGTGCTTATGGCATCGGCATTGCGGTGAAATCCCCCAGGTTCCAGGAACCGCCTGGAGGTACGTTCCCGCCGCCCGCGCTGCTTTGTCCTCGCGATCCGCCAGGAGCCTGCCGCATCGCGAGTAAGCGCTCAACGCCGGCCACTACTGTAATTGCTGTGAGACGATCAGGCGCCGCTCCTTTAGTGCTTGATACAACGATTGTTTCGCCTGCTTTCAGATCAGTGAGAGCGATTACAGGCATCCGCTCCAGC
>JADGHK010000710.1 GCA_019686145.1 Bryobacteraceae bacterium
CAGACAAAAATAGGCGTCATCGATATCCAGCGCGCCATCGTCGATACTGCTGAAATCAAGAAGGCTGTCGCCGAACTGGAAGCACGGTACAAGCCGCGTCAGGAGGAAATGGCTAAGCTGCAGAGCGAGATCCAGGCGATTCAGCAGAAGCTCCAAACGCCGAATCTGACTGTGGAAGCGCAGCAGGAGCTGACAGCACAGGGCCAGCGCAAGCAGCGTGAACTGCAGCGCCTCAGCGAAGACCTCCAATCCGAAGTTAACGAGGAGCGAAATGAAATTCTCGCGCGCAGCGGAGAGCGGATGCGCCAGATCGTTACCAAGGTCGCCGAGGCGAAGGGATTGGATGTCGTGCTGGAAGCAGGAAACGCGATTTACGTAAAGCCGATTCTGGACATCACCAAAGACGCAATTGCCGAATACGATAAAGCCTACCCAGCAAACTGAGGGCTACCGCTGTGTCCGGCTATTTCGAAACGTACGGTGTTGCTGAAGCCCGGCGACTCAGAATCATTAAAATCATTGTGATTTCTGTGGTCGCCGTTTTCAGTCTGAGCGCCTTTCTTTACTGGAAGTTCAAAGACTACAAGGAAGAGAAACAGATCGTTCTGTTCTTTGATCGATTGAAAGCCGGAGACTACAAGGGCGCTCATGCGCTGTGGGGCTGCACAGACGAAAAGCCGTGCCGGGACTACAACTTTGACCGCTTCATGGAGGACTGGGGCCCGAAAAGCGACGCCGCCAATCTTTCCTCCCTGCGAGTGAGCAAGGTGCGGTCCTGTAATGCAGGCATTATCGAGAAGGCCGAATTCGGGCCCGGACGGTCAGCCCTGCTGTGGGTGCAGCGGCAGGATCTGACGGTCGGTTTCGCACCCTGGCCCGTTTGCAATCCGAAACTTCCCAAAGAGTGACGGCCCGACTGGCCGCTCCTTCCGGAAGCGGCCCCGGCGGGCCGCTGAGTTATTTCTTCTTGTAGCTAACCCGCCAGATCTTGTTTCCGCCGTCTTCCGACACCAGCAGACTTCCGTCCTGAAGCTGCAGCAGACCGACCGGCCGGCCCCACACTTCCCGCTTCTCCGGCGACAGCATCCAGCCGGTCAGGAAGTCCTGCACAGGGCCGCTGGGCTTGCCATTCTTGAACGGCACGAAAACGACAGAATAACCGACACGTTTTGACCGGTTCGAGGAACCGTGCAGGGCAAGGAATGCGCCGTTGCGGTATTCCGCCGGAAACTGCGTGCCGGTATAAAACCGCGCATCCAGCACCGCGACGTGCGATTGCAGCAGAACATCGGGAACAATCGTTTTCTTGACCAGATCCGGACGTTCCGCCTTCACCCGCGGCTCTTCATTCGGACCAATGTAGGCGTATGGCCAGCCATAGAAGCCATTGGGCTGCACGCGCGTGAAGTAATCCGGAGCCAGATCGTCTCCCAGCGAGTCCCGCTCCTGAACGGCGGCCCACAAGGTGTCCGTTCCGGGGTACCAGGCGAGCCCGACTGGATTGCGCAAGCCGGAAGCGAAGATCTCATGACCGGTCCCATCGGGGTTGAAGCGGTTGATCGCTGCTCTCATCGGGTGATCCCCGGTGACCACATCCGCCTTCGATCCGATCGCGAGATACATCTTCTTCCCTTTGCGGTCGAACAGGACCGTCCGCGTCCAATGGCCCTGGCCGAAGTCCTTCATGGACACCACTTCCTCGCCCGGCCCCACGCTCATCGTCTTGGCATCGTATTTGTATCGCTTAAGGGAGGTGGTCTCCGCCACGTAGAGGTAATCCTTCCAGAAGGCGAGACCGTATGGGCGGTCTAGCCCTTCGAGCAGGCGCTTCCGCTCCTCAGCCTTGTAGTCCCCGTCCTTATCGATCAGGACGTAGACGCTCCCATTGGGCACACTGTCGCTGATCAGCACTTCATTGTTCGGCCCGAGTGCCATGTACCGGGGCTTCTGAAAGTCCGCCGCGTACTCGTCCACAGTGAAGCCGGCTGGAACCTGGAGCTGCGCGCCATCGGGGCGGCTGATAATCTGAGGGGCGTTCCGCGCCGAGGGCGTATGGTACGGCTTGGGAAGGGGCACCGGCTGCTGCTGACCGGGCAAAAGAAAGCTGCCGGCGAGAATGGCTGCGGCAGCGGCGGTTCGTCTGATCCTGCTCATGATTGGTTAACCTAGACAGTTCAGTTTATATGAAGAAGGCCTTTCCGCCGTAAGACTCTTTGCCGATTTTTGATCACGGCGGGTTAGTGGCAGCCGCGGCAGGTGAACCTGCGGCCATGGCACACAGCGCAGGAGGCCTTGTCGAGATTCGCCTT
>JADGHK010000711.1 GCA_019686145.1 Bryobacteraceae bacterium
CGACGGCGATGGCAACCTGGACATCTTTGCTGCAGAGATGGCGAAGTGGACCAACGCTCCGAATCCCGATCATCCCGAAGCGACCGCATGGATTCTATATGGTGACGGCGAAGGCAACTTCCGCAAGACAGTCCTCGTTAAGGGCCACGGCTGGCACGAAGGGAGGCTTGGCGACTTCGACGGAGACGGCGATATGGACATCGCAAGCAAGCCGTACACCTGGAACGCGCCGCGCCTGGACTTCTGGCTGAACAACGGCACTGCCAGGAGGAGCCGTGCGCCGCTACTGCGGTGATTTTCCTGCCTGAAGACTCTGCAGGAGATGGATCAGCGCATCGATGATTTTGGGAGCCGCCTCGACTTCCAGGAGGTTCGTGCCGCGCCAGGTTTCGTATCCGCCAAGCTTGTGCTGCTCGACAGTCGGCAAGTACCCGTACGATCCATTCGCAAGTGAAATGGTGAAGGTCTGTTTGAACGGACTTCGCTTCCGGATCTCGAGCCCGATATCTACGAAGGTTTCGGCTGGGATTGCGGCGATACCGACATCTCCGATGCGCAGAGCCTGCAGGATGAGAGGGATCTGATTCGGGAGCTTTCTCATGTCCAGCGTCCGCTGGGCATAAATCGCCTCCCGCACATGAGTGCTTGGGGCGCCAGGCGGACGGCTCAGCACCGAGTTCGCCCACTTCAGATCCGCTTCACTCGGCACGCGGATGCCCATCGGGATTTCCGTTTGCGCGATGCCAAGGGAGACGAAGTCGTGATACTGAACCGTCTGCATCGCCCGCAGTACCTCGGCTGCAACCTGATTGGCAACAGCGTGCATCTTCTCGTAGGGTTTCCATTTGCGCGGCGGATCATCACCTCGGAAATTGATGTTGTTGATGTTGCCGCTGGTCCCGTTCGACAGGATGCCGACAAACGGCGGGTCCTGCTTCTCCGCCTTGAGCAGTTCTGCGATCCGCTCTGCAAACACGCCGAAATAGTCGGCAGAGATATGTCCTCGCGGCACGCCGCCGACATAGTGAAGTGAGTAGTTCGCAAGAAGAGCAATGTGACGGCCGGAGGGAGAACGGACGGAGATGAAATGGATTTCCGGATCCGTCGGTCCGGCTGGCTCGATCAGGTCGGGATGACCGACAGGAGGGTTCATTCGAACCAGATCGATTCCGCCGAACGGGTTTCGCAGCTCCGGCGAGTTCGGTTTCATCCGCCACCTGCGATTGAACACCTGGCTGGGCTCGCGCCCAACGCCCCAGCCGATCTGAGCGGGCTCGAGATTTGCGATGGCGCGCAGAACTCCGTCTGCAATTCGCGTTGCGAGGAAACGCTGATATTCATTCAGACCGTCCTCGGTGTAGTCTCCGGACCGGGCACTCGCGGCCGAATGTGTATGCGTGGCCGCCATCAGCATGTGGGTTACAGGGAGTCCGGTCTTCTCGTTCACGATGCGCTTTGCAGCGTCGCAGACGTTGCGCGGGATGCCCAGGTTGTCGCTGACGACGATTGCCACCCGAGTGTCCCCATCGTCCAGCACGAGCACACGGGCATGAAGCTCGTCGTGGACGTAAGTGGCCGGCGGCGAATCCCAGTTGCCGACGATCAGAGAGCCCAGTGGCGGCGTAATGTTGCTGGTCGCGGCGCCTGCCCGCATCTGCCGTCGTTTTCCGTCCTGCGCCGGCGCGGCGGCCCCGATCGCCAGAACGAGCAGCAGAGAAAGTGCACTCCGGCGCTTGACGATCGCTCTCATTTCTGAGCGCCTCCTCTTATCTGGTATATGTGAAAGCCATGCGAATATTTGACCACGTCCCCACCGCAGAGCGGCACGACAGTGAGATGTACGTGGCAGCAACAAAAGTGTGGGTCACAGACCCGGTCCAGCATCCGCATCGAATCGAATATCTGCGGTTTGAACCCGACAGTCCCGTGCGCGGCCCGGTGCGGGATCTGCCTCATATTGCGTTTCGTGTCGACAAGCTTGAACCCGAAATGGAAGGCGCTGAGATTCTACTCGGTCCGTTTCACGCCACCGACACACTGCGGGCGGTGTTCGTCCTGAAAGATGGCGCCGTTTTCGAATTTATGGAGAGCTCCACGGGCGAGCGCTGGTTCCGGCCAACTGTCTGACGCTACGCGCCGATCAGCGCTTCGACCACTTCGCCCCTGCACTGAGCCTGGACTTGAACGTGCCGGTACGCCAAGGCACGGCCGGAGGAGGACGACCACCAGTTCAAATTTTCAGCAGCCGTAAGAATCGCATCGGTTCCCAACGCCTTGTGAATGACGGACCTCTCGGGAACACGCATGTT
>JADGHK010000016.1 GCA_019686145.1 Bryobacteraceae bacterium
GATTTACATCTCGCACCGGTTGGAAGAGATCTCGGCCATTGCGGATCGGGTCACCGTGCTCCGTGACGGCAACACCATCGATACATGCAGCGTTCGAGGGCTCGAACGCGCAGATCTGATCCGAATGATGGTTGGACGCGAGGTCTCGGCGGTCTTCCCCAAGCGCCAGGTGCCGATCGGCGAGGTTGTGCTCGAGCTGAGAGACGTAAGCAGCCGGGCGGCAGGCATCCGCAACGTTTCTCTTCAGGTTCGCCGGGGGGAGATCCTGGGCTTAGCCGGACTTGTCGGGGCTGGCCGCACACAGCTTGCCGAGACCATCTTTGGGCTGACGCCTGCGGATTCCGGCGAAATTCTGCTGCAGGGAAGGCGTGTCCGGGTGCAGACTCCCGCAGATGCGATCGAGCTGGGTATTGGTTACGTTCCGGAAGACCGGCGCCAGCATGGCGTTGCTTTGGAAATGCCGATTGCCGCGAACGCAAGCCTGGCGAACCTCTCCCGAATCTCCCGCATGGGGTTCCTCGATACCCGGCTGGAGCGCGATCTCGCACAGTATTACGTGAGGCAGCTTGGCATCAAGACGGCCTCGATCTACGCGGAAGCCGGTGTGCTGTCGGGAGGCAACCAGCAGAAGGTCGCTCTGGCGCGGTGGCTGGCGATCGATCCGCAGGTGCTGATCCTCGACGAGCCGACGCAAGGCGTGGATGTGGGAGCGAAGTCGGAGATTCACCGGCTGATGTGCGATTTGGCGGAGCGCGGGCTCGCGATTATTATGATTTCTTCGGAGCTTCCGGAAGTGCTGGGTATGAGCGACCGCATCGCCGTGATGCATGCAGGGACGGTCAAGGCCACGTTCCGGCGAGAGGAGGCGGACCAGCAAAAGATCATTTCGCTTGCCCTGGGACACGCCTATTCCGGTAGTGCAGGCGGTCTGGCGTAGATGATCGAGCACTATCGAAGGGAGATTTCGGTTGCAGCGGCCATCCTGCTTGTCGCGGCAGTACTCGCCGTCCTGGCTCCCCAGTTCTTCACACTCGAGAATCAGACCGATCTGCTTCTGAACAACATGCCCGTGCTGATTGTGGCGCTGGGCATGACGCTGATCATTCTCACCGGTCATATCGACATCTCGGTGGGATCTCAGTTTGCCATCTGCGGCGTGGCTGCCGGCGTGATTTCCAAAGCTGGACTTCCTTCACCGGCGGTCTGCATTGCCGTGTGCCTGCTGGGCGCTGTGCTCGGCGGGATGAACGGATCCCTCGTGGCATACTTCCGGCTTCCGTCGATCGTCGTAACGCTGGCCGCTATGGTCGCGCTTCGGGACGCCTTGCGGTGGAGCACAGAAGGGGCCTGGATCCAGGATCTGCCTCCGGGATTCCAATGGTTCGGGCTCTCTCAGACCGGGAGCCAGCTTGTGACGTTCGCAGCCGCCGGGATCCTTGTCATCTGCGCGCACTGGTCCACGCGAAATCTGGCCGCTGGGCGAGCGGTGTACGCCACGGGCTCCAACCCGGATGCAGCGCGGCTGGTTGGCTTCGATCCAAGACACATTGTCTTCGGCGTCTTCACCGCGACCGGAGCGCTCACCGGCTTTGCTGCCTTCCTGAACGCGGCCCGTTTCAACCAGATCCCGAGCAACGCCGGGATTGGCCTTGAGCTGCAGGTGATTGCCGCGGTGGTGGTGGGCGGTACGGCGATCACGGGAGGCCGCGGCACTGTGCCGGGTACGGTTCTCGGCGTCGTATTGCTGGGCATCATCGGACCGGCGTTAACCTTTTTAGGAGTCAGCGCCTACTGGGAGAAAGCCATCCAGGGAGCAATCATTCTTGCAGCAGTAGCGATCGATTCCATTCGTCTACGGACAGGGAGAAATGCAGGCAACATCGCCGCTCAAAGTGCATAGAAACTGGCGCGAGCGCTGGTTCCCGAACAATGAGTGGGTCCTGCTGGCGGCTCTGTTCGCGGAAGTGGCGCTATTTGCGGCCATCGGGCACAACTTCTTTACCACGGAAAACTTCTTCGAGATCATTCGCCTGAGCGTGGAACTCGGCCTGCTGGCGGTCGCCCTGACGCCAATCATGATCACCGGAGGCATCGACCTTTCGGGCGGAGCCATGATGGGCCTGGCCGCTGTGGTCTTCGGCGCCGCCTGGCGGGACTGGCATCTGCCCATCCCGGCCGCCGGCGGACTCGCAATGCTGCTCGGTTGCGCCGGGGGCGGTTTGAACGCGCTTCTGATCACCCGGTTCAGGATGCCGCCGCTGATCGTCACGCTCGGGTCATTCTCCCTGTTCCGGGGGCTCGCCGAAGGGCTTACGGGCGGAGCGGAAAACTACAGCAATTTCCCTCCAGCGTTCCTGTACCTTGGGCAAGGCTACCTGGGCGGCATCATTCCCGTGCAGCTTTTGCTTTTTGTTGCGGTCTTTGCCGCGTACTTCCTTTTGCTGCACCGGTCCGTAATCGGCCGCGCCTTATATGCCATCGGCTTTACGGCTTCCGGCGCCCGATATGCCGGCATTGCTGTGACGCGGCGGATCGGGCTGGTTTACTTTCTCAGCGGTCTGGCGGCAGCGGTTGCGGCAATTGTGTACGTGGCCCACATCGGGCAGGCGAAGTCGAACGCAGGGACCGGCTATGAGCTTGCCGCGATCACGGCGGTCGTGCTGGGAGGCACTTCCGTATTCGGTGGCCGGGGCACCTTATGGGGAACTCTGCTGGGCTTGTTTGCGATTTCGGTCTTGCAGAATGGCCTGCACCTGGCAGCGCTGCCTTCAGAACTGACAGGCGTCCTGACGGGGCTGCTGCTTGTTGCGACGATCGGCATTGACCGGATGCGCAGATCGGGCAACGCCAGCCTCCAGGCGCAGGAAGAAGAGGCTTCTATGAAGAACTGGCAAGTTGCTGTCCTATGCGGGACGATCCTGGCGGGAGCGGCGATCGTCGCCGGAACGAACTACTGGCTGGTGCGCTCACTGGAGCGGACGGTCCGCGGCGGCCCCGCGCCTGCCGCGCCGAATGGCCGGCGCCCGGTAATCGCCGTCATGCCTAAGGCAAAAGGCGACCCGTACTTTGTGAGCTGCAAGGCCGGCGCGGAAGAGGCGGCTCGCGAAGCCGGTGTGGAACTGATTTGGGACGGACCGGCGGGGCTCGATCCTGCCAAGCAGAATGAGGTTGTGGAAGGCTGGATCACTCGCGGCGTGGATGCGATTGCCGTCAGCGTCGAGAATCAGGCGGGAATCTCCACGGTGCTGCGCAAGGCGCGAGCGCGAGGAATCCGCGTTCTCACCTGGGACGCCGACGCAGAGCAGGACGCCCGCGACTTCTTCATCAACCAGGCGACGCCGCAGGGCATCGGTTACACGCTGGTTGACGAAGCGGCGCGCCTTTTGAACGGCAAGGGCGAACTGGCCGTGATCACGGGCGCTCTCACCGCCGCGAACCAGAATCAATGGATCGTCTATATCAAGGAGCGGATTGCTACCAAATATCCGGATCTGAAGCTTGTCACCATCCGGCCAAGCGACGACGACCGCGACAAATCCTTTGCGGAAACCCAAACGATCCTGCGCGTCTATCCCAACGTACGGCTGATCCTCGGAATCTCCGCGCCCGCCGTGCCTGGCGCGGCTGAAGCCGTCCGCCAGGCCGGAAGAAAAGATGTAAAAGTGATCGGCCTCTCTGTGCCGAGCCTCTGTAAGCGCTACGTGCACGATGGCGTGATCCAGTCCGTGATCCTCTGGAACACGAGAGACCTCGGCTATTTGACGGTCCTGACGGCGGCCCGGCTCGTGACCGGCAAGATCGGGACCGAAATTACCTCCCTCGAGGCCGGAAGGCTGGGCAAGGTGGAAGTCCGCGGCACAGAAGTCATCCTGGGCCAGCCGTTCATCTTTAACAAGAGCAATATCGACCGTTTCGACTTCTGACTGCCCGATGCCTTAGATTTCCGGAGCAGGGACCACCACTCCGCCGAAAACCAGCCAGGCAAGCAGGAGCGTCCAGATTAAGTTGAAGGTTTGCGCGCTGACAAAAGTGAGGAAGGGGCGTCCGTTCTCCATGCTGATGAGCTCTGTGAAGCGCGTCTCGAGGCCAATGGAGACGAAAGCCAGCGCGAACCAGACTGTCCGGATTGTTCCGATCGCTCCCTTTGTGGCTGCGACGACACTGCTGTCAAGCAGGAACGAGAACACCAGGGAAGCCGCCATGAAGCCGAGCACGAACTTCGGGAAACGCTCCCAGATAACCGAAGCGCTCGGGCGGTCTTCCGCCTGTTTGCTTCGGAGCGTCCACCACAGCGAAAGAGCGAAAGCTGCGAGACCGATGAGGACGTTCTGCGAGAACTTGACAATGGTGCCGACCTTCATCGCAGTCTCGCTGATCAAGGCGCCGGCAGCGACAACCGACCCGGTCGTGTCGAGAGTGCCGCCAAGCCAGGCGCCCGCGACGAGATCGGGCAGTCCGGCTGTGCGGGCAATCCAGGGCTGCACAATGATCATCGGGGCGGCGACGATGAGCACGATCGACGTGGTATAGCCCAGCTTCTTGCGGTCTCCCTGAATCGCTCCGCAGGCGGCGATGGCGGCGGAGACGCCGCAGATGGACACTGCCGTCGACAGCATTGCCGCAAATTCGTCGTCGAGCCGCAGCTTCTTCGCAATCCAGAAGCTGACGTACCAGACAACAATCACGACCACGACGGATTGTATGATCCCCAGTGCACCCGCTTGAAGAATTTCGCGGAAGAGGAGGGTTGCGCCCATCGTGACCAGGCCCGTCTTGATGAAGAATTCAGTGCGGGCTGCATGGAGGAGCCACTCCGGCGTGCCCACCGTATTGCTGATCAGGAGTCCGAGCCCGAGGGCGAAGACCACGTATTCGAACCCCCAGGTCTCGCTGATCTTATTTCCTGCCAGCAGTTGAGCCAGCCACGCAAGGGCAAAAACCACCGGGAATCCGAGAGAATACCGCACGAGGTTGAGCTTCTGTACGGCAACCCCGGGCAGGGATAGCAGCCACGTTACACCGCCAATCGCCAGCCACGGAAGCAGACGGTCGGGGCCGAATAGCTGCAGGAGGCCCGAAGAGTCGCTCCATTTGAGGGCTGGCACGGACGGCCGGTAACCGAGGAGAATAACGCCAAGCACAACGGCGCCGATCCAGACGGCGGCCCAATCTTCGCTTGCCCACCAGGCCGTTTTGGCCGGGGCCGGTGTTGTCTGGGTAGAGGATGCCATACGTGAAAGCTTATAAAAAAAATTAACGTTGTTCGACCTCCACTTCCGGGACCGTCTCTGTCACTCTTTTCTCGCCTGTTCCGCGAACCGCGGCAGGTGCGAGCTCCGTCCATAGGGGAGAATGCCGAAAACTGCATTGATTGCCGGAGCAACCGGTCTGGTGGGAGGCATGGTCCTCGCCCGGCTGCTGGAGTCGCCTGATTATGCGAAGGTCGTCGCTTTGGTTCGCCGTCCGATACCGGTCAACCATCCGCACGTCGAGCAGCGAATCGGGGACCTCGAGCATCTGCCCGAGTTCGATGAGTCAATCGATGACGTTTTTTGTGCGCTGGGAAGCACGATAAAGAAAGCCGGGTCCCGGCAGGCATTTCGCAAAGTGGATTTCGATCTCGTTATGAACGTAGCCATGCGAGGAATTTGCGGGGGAGCTTCGCAATTTCTCGTCGTCACGTCCGTTGGAGCCGATATCCGTTCCCCTAACTTCTACCTTCGGACGAAAGGCGAAGTGGAGGAGGCGCTGCAGCGGCTCCCCTACCGGTCAATCCACATTTTCCGGCCGAGCTTCCTGATCGGACCGCGGCCGGAACGGAGAATCGGCGAGATCATTGCCGGGAGCCTGGCTGTTCCGCTTCAGGCGCTGCTGGTAGGAGCGCTGCGGAAGTACCGGCCGGTGAGCGCCGCCGCGGTCGCCAATGCGATGGTGGCTGCAGCGCGGCGGGCTTCGCCGGGCGCTCACGTTTACGAATACGACCAGATTCACAGTCTGGCTGCCGATTGACTCGTGGGAGGAGAATGCAGTGTGGGGGGCCGGCTCTGCCCACGGGGGTGAGAGAGCAGAGCCGGGCTTCTTACGGGGGCTAGAATTGGTACCGCAAGGCGAACTGCATCACCCGGGCATCACGCGCCCTGGTGAACTGGCCGAAGATGCCTGGATTTTGCAGTGTGAGGCTGGGGTCTTCGAAATTGACGTTGTTGAATGCATTGAAGGCCTCAGCGCGGAACTGGATCGCGTGGCCTTCAAAAGGAAGGCGGAACTGCTTGCCGAGGGCCAGGTCAAAGTTCAGCAGCGGCGCTCCCCGCAGAAGGTTTCGTGAACCGACGGTGCCCGGGTACTGGCCCATGAAGTTTTCTATGACAGTTGTGCTCTTGAAGAGACTCGGGTTCCCGTTCTGGTTGTAACCGACACCGGTCTCGGGCATCTGGCGGCCCGGGCGCAGGACGGCGAGCGCAGAGTTGAGATAGTTCGTCGGATACACGCCGCCATTGCTGATGCTTTCCGGAAGACCGGAACGGTAGCGCATCAGCAGGGAAACCTGCCAGCCTCCAATGATTTGATCCAGCCAGCCGGGAGCGTTTGGCGCGAAGCGTTTCCCTCTGCCAAACGGAAGCTCGACAAGACCATTCGCGGTGATGTTGTGGCGGATGTCGAAGTCGGAGGAGGCGCGGGAGGCCTTGGGGTTGAATGAGTCTTGCAGCAGCGTGCCGCCCTCGCCGTTGCCCGCTCCCGATTCTGCTCCCGATGCAATATCGATGGAGTGGGACAGGGTGTAGTTGAAGTCGAAACCCCAGCCGTTGGTGACGGGCCGCCGGATCACAAGCTGCCCTCCGTGATAGGAGGAGTTGCTTAAGTTGACCCAAGCGCGCATGCCAGCATTTTGGAGCGGGAAGAACGTGTTGCAGCCGAACACCGAGATGCAGGTGCCGTCGGCCTGCCGCTCCCGGTCCATATCGTTCAAAGCGTCCAGGTCGCTTCCTGCGTAGGTGTCATACACCGTGTAGAAGTAGTTTGCGGTCGCGCTTCCGGCGAAGTGGTAACCGGCTGCTCCGGGAAACATGTTTTCAAAGAACGCGACCGCCGGAAGGATCGAGGGATTCGCGCGCACCTGGGCCGGAGTAATGCCGGATTCGTAGTAGTCACGCAGAATTCCCGAAGCCTGAGTCCAGGTCTGGCCGGACTTGGGATCGCGGAACTGGGTCAGAGGCTGGAAGTAGTCCTGCTGCACGAGCCCTTTGCGCGTAAGACGCCCAATGTACCCGACTTCAATTGTCAGTTTCTGGGGAAGCGGACGGGCATAGCTGGCATTCAGCAGATAAGAGTACGGCGCTACGAGGTCCGGAGACACTCCGAGGTTAGAGTTGAATCCGCCCACGATGGTCGGCGGGGTAAACGGAAAACCGCCGGCTGGCGCAGGAGGAAGGGATGGCAGCGAACTGCCGGTGTATCGGAAAGAGTCGCTAAAGTTCGTATTGCGGGGCTGTGTGACCGAGGTGGCGAGGCCTGGCGATCCGGAACGGTCAAAATTCACGACCATGTCGCTGCCGTACCTGTCATAGAGCATCGCCGCGCCTACACGCAGGACGCTTCCTTGGCCAAAGAGCCGGCCGAGAAGGCTATCGCTTTCCGGCGCCCAGGCGACGTTGAACCGCGGCGCAAAGTTGTTGTTGTCGCGCTTGAACCAGTCAGGTCCGTTGTTGACCGGTCCGCCAAGGTCGTAGGTTAATGCGGCATTCGGCATGGCATGGCCTGGAGTGCCCGTCAGGGACGCGCCGACGCGCTCGGCGAAATACTGGTTCAGCGGAACGGTGGTGACAACCTGAATGCCGTTTCTTTCGTAGGGCACCTGATAGTTGGAGTAGCGCAATCCGAATGTGAGCGTAAGGTCGCGGCGCAGCTTCCACGTGTCCTGGACGTAGAATTCGTATTCCCTGGTGGCAAAGCTGCGGATGATCGGCTCCCCAAACGGGACCGCTTGCCCATCCCGTCCGAAGTTGTATGTGGCGCTGTACTGGTTGATGACGCCAAGCAGGACACCGAATGCGTTGGTGACTGGCGTGTTCTCCGTGATTTGAAGAGAGGGATTGTTGTACAAGGTCCGGATATAGCTGTTGACAGCCTCTGTAATGTCCGCTCCCAGGCCGCGAAGGGTATTGCGGCTGAAGCTGTAGCTCGGGAATGAGCTCTGGAAGGAGTTCCTGTCATTCTGGATCATTCGGAAATTGATTCCGAACTGCACAGTGTGCTTGTCTTTGATCCACGTTGTGTCGTTCACCAGATTTTGGGTCGGTATGATTCGCCCGAAGGCGCGGGTGAAGTTCTGTAAGCTGTCGATGCCGCCGAAGCTCAGGGCCGGACCCTGAGTGCCTGACTGGGCAATGTTCAGTCGCGTGTAGCCGTAGCTGAAAACATTCACGATCGAAGGAGAGATGACCGCTGTGTACCGGGCCGCCAGGCCTCGCGAGTTGTCCAGAATTTTGGCGGCTGCTTCCTGTCCCGGAAACTGGGCCAGAATCTCATCCCTGCTGTTGTCCGCCAAGGTGCCGCGCAGCATCAGGGTATGGCGGGCTTCCTTGTCGAGGTTGAAATCCATCTTCGCGACGTAGGCGCGGTCATCGCGTTGCAACGGTGCGTTGAACCGGAAGGCCGCGAAATTCAATCCCCGGTCGCTTCCTCCCTGCGGGTCGTTCGCAGCCGGATACTGTTTCAGGAGATCAAGCATTGTCTGGTTAACACCGATGCCGAGAGGATCGATGTTTCGTATCTGGGCTGGCGTCAGCTGGCCGATCGTCCCGTTGTTCATCCGGAACTGAATGATGCCCTGCTTGAGGGTTTCCGTGGGTACATTGCGGGAGACGGCGGTGGCGGAGCGGTCCTTGCGATCCTCCCAGTTCACGAAGAAGAATGCACGGTCGCGGATGATGCGTCCGCCCAGCGAAGCGCCGTACTGATTCCGGATCAGGTTCTCTCTGGGCACGCCCGCGCGGTTGTTGAACCAGTTGTTTGCCGCGGTCTTGACATTGCGGTGGTACTCGTAGAGGGAGCCATGGAAGTTATTGGATCCGCTTTTTGTGACAAGGGAGACCTGCCCGCCTGCCGACCGTCCCTGGTCGGCGCCCTGTCCCGCAACCGTTGTGCGAAACTCCTGCACGGAGTCGAGCGGCACGGGAAGAGCGGCATTGAATCCGGTGGAACTCTGGCTGTCGTTGATGTCGACGCCGTCGAGCGTCACATTATTCTGATCGCGCTTTGCGCCGATCACTTCTCCGTCCGGTGTGACACCAGGCTGAAGGCTCAGCAGTTCAACGACGTTGCGCGTCTGTAGCGGAAGCTGCCGGATTTGAGTCTCTGTAAAAGGATTGCCTATCGTTGCGTTCTGTACGTTGACAGAAGCCGCTTCTGCCATGACGCTAACTGTTTCACTAACCTGGCCAATCTCCAATCTCACATTTAAGGTTGCAGGAGTATTTACCTGCAGGAGGATTTGTTGCGTATATGTGCGGAAACCGGGTTTTTGCACCTCGACACTGTACGAGCCAGGCGGCAACTGCACGAGACTGAAGGCGCCCGCGCTGTTGCTTATCGTCGAGCGCGAGGCTGACGTGCTTTGATTTGTGACAGTGATAACGGCTTCCGGAATCGCAGCATCCTGTTCATCAGTGACCACGCCCTGTAAGGAGGTCGTTTGCGCAGCGAGCGGCAATAGCCCAGCGATGAGAACAATGACGAGTCGAATCATCGGAATTCTCCTTAGCGATGTCTGTTAAGAACTCCCGGACGTGGGTAAATGGATGTCTCGACTCGGAGAGAGGCAGGCGTGCAGCCTTGCACAGGTTGGATTGTATGTTTGCGGGGCCCCCAACCAGGAGCGACGTGTAACTACGGATTCTAGGGTAGGGTATAAGTAAGAGTCAAATCGAATTCCTTTATGGGGTCCAACCCATTTTTTTTTGCGATTGGTGGTTGGGAAAGAAGCGGGCGCCAGTTGACCGCCGCCTGGCGCCCGGACAAACGCACCAAGGAGGGTTTGGTACTAAGCGACAATATCGTGCAGAATATTCCCTTCCACGTCCGTCAGGCGGAAATCTCTCCCGCTGTACCGGTAAGTCAGCTTCGTGTGATCAATACCCATCAGGTACAGAATCGTGGCGTGAATGTCGTGAACATGGACGGGCTTTTCGACGGCTTTGAAGCCAAAGTCGTCCGTCGCGCCGTAAATGGTTCCCCCTTTGACGGCGCCGCCCGCCATCCACATAGTGAAACCGAACGGGTTGTGATCGCGCCCGTTGCGAAGACGTTCGCCGCTGCCGCCAATTTCCCGCACGGGGGTCCTGCCAAACTCCGAACCGCAGAGGACCAGCGTATCCTTCCAGAGTCCGCGCGACTTCAGGTCTTTGATCACAGCCGCAAACGGCCGGTCCGAATCCAGCGCGTTCCGCCTATGCGCCATGATATCCGCGTGCGCATCCCATGGATCGCCCTTCGCGTAGTAGACCTGAACCATGCGGACGCCCTTCTCCACGAGGCGAACGGCCATCAGGCAGCCCCGCGCGGTGCTGCCAGGACCGTAGAGCTTCTGGGTCGCCTCCGATTCTTTCCGGATGTCGAAGACTTCGGGAGCCTCCGTCTGCATCCGGTAGGCGACTTCCATCGACTTGATGACGGCTTCCACCTGCGGATCTGCGCCATTGGCTTCGGAACGCATCTTTTCCAGTTTTTGGAGCAGATCCAGCTCGCGGCGCTGTTCAGTCAGCGAAAACTTTGGATTGTTTACAAAGCTGATCAGCTTCTTCGGGTCGAAAGACTTCTCGATGGTCACTTTGTCCGAGCCTTGCTTACCCTGGCTTCCCGGCTCTTCCTCGACTTTGTCGGAGATGTAAGTGCCCTGGTTGATGGCTGGGAGAAAGCCGTTACTCCACAAGGGGGGGCCGACGGTCGTCGGGACATCGGGGCAAAGGACCACATACCCTGGCAGGTTCTGGTTTTCGGTTCCCAGACCGTAAGTAATCCACGCTCCCATCGAGGGGCGGCCGGCCTGGTTTGCTCCGGTATTGAGCATCAGGCAGGCGGGCTCGTGGTTCGGGATATCCGTGTAGACCGACCGGATCCAGCAGATGTCATCGGCCACTTCGCCAAGGTGCGGCCAGAGTTCGCTGATATCCATTCCGCACTGCCCGTACTTTTTGAACTTGAACGGCGACTTCATCAGCGCGCCGGTTTTTCGTTCGGTCTTGATCTCGCCGCCAGGCAACGGCTGCCCGTCGTACTTATCGAGCATCGGCTTTGGGTCGAAGCTGTCCACCTGCGAGAGCCCGCCATTCATGAACAGGAAGATGACCCGCTTTACTCGCTGCGGGTAATCCAGCTTTGCTGACCCAATACTGCCGTCAGGGGCAATGACGGCGCCGGCGCGAGCCAGGGACTCGTTGAGCATTCCGGCAAATGCCAGCATCCCGAAGCCGTTTCCAATGCGGCGGAGTGCTTCGCGGCGCGTAACCGGATTTGGAGATCTATGTCGCATCCTTGGTAGCCTCGTAAGTACTTCAGTTAATGAAAAGGAACTCGCTGGAGCTCAGGAGAATTTTGGCGTACCGGCCCCACGGCGTCGGATCGTACTTCGCCGGAGCCGGACCCTGACGGTTTCCTCCCCGCCCGCCGGGTCCGAACACGCCGGCCATCATTCCGTCGGCGGCCATCTCCGGCGCCGGATTATTCAGGCTGCCGGTCTTGTCAGGCATCGGCATCTCCTCAGGCATGGGCATCGGCATATCGGCGGCGGGCTTCGCGCCTTCCGCAGGTTTCGCTCCGGCTGCCGCCATCTTTTCTCCTTGCGCCTCGCTGCCGCTGCCAGCGCGGCCCTTGCCACCCGGCTCCGGCTGCTTCTTCTTACGCTCTTCGTAGGCCAGCATCGGTTCGGTCCGCAGATACTCGAGGCCCAGCTTGACTTCGTTCTCCGTGGCGTTCCTTCCGTAGACGATCTGGTACATCTTCCGGATGCGAGCTTCCGCGGTCGGCTCTGTGGCGACACGCTTGGCCAGTTCCTCGGCCTGGAGCTGCACGAAGTCACTGTTCATCAGGAACAGGCGCTGCAGCGGAACAGTCGTTGTGAACCGCTTCTCGGCGCTGATGTTCGGGCTGGGGAAGTCGAAGAGCTGTAAATACTCATCCAGCTTGTAGCGGCTTACCTTGCCGTAGATCGTCCGGCGGCGGTAGGTCGGAGTCAGCGGCTCGGAAGGACCGCCCAGCGCACGATCGAGTCTGCCCGATACAGCGAGCATGGAGTCGCGGATCTGTTCGGCGTCCATCCGCTTGGAGTTCGCTCGCCAGTAGAGGCGGTTGCCGGAGTCTTTCTCGAATGCCTGCGGGTTATTCTCAGTGCTCAGCTGGTAGACGCTGCTGAGCATGATCTCCCTGTGCAGCTTCTTAATCGACATGCCGTTGTTCACGAAGAAATTCGCCAGGTATTCGAGCAGTTCAGGATGAGTCGGGCGCTCGCCGGTCATGCCGAAATTGCTGGGAGAATCGACGATCCCGGTTCCGAAGTGGCCCTTCCAGATACGGTTGACAATGACCCTCATTGCCAGTGGCTGCTGGAGGATCGCCTCAGCCAGCTCCAGCCGTCCGCTGCCTTTCGAGAACGGCTGCGGCTCCCCTTTGCAAAGCACCGACAGGAAGTGGCGTGGAACCTCTTCGCCGAGGTTATAAGGATCGCCGCGAAGACTGACGGGAAGGTTGATGATCTGATCCGCGTCCTTCACGCCGTGAATGTATGGGTAATACGGCTGCAGCTTCTTCTGCGTTGCTGTGATGTCGTTGCGGATGGCCGCCATCTGCGCCTGAGCTTCCGCTCCGACGCGCTTTTCAAGTCCCCATCCCCGGAAGAGCAGCACACCCGGTTTTGTACGGACGCCGGGCTGCACGATTGGATCTTCACCGTTCAGTTCACGCTGGAAGATCTCGGTGTAGAAGCTCATCTCTTCCTCGGGCAGATTCTTCAACTGCAATCCGCACCCGGGGCAGAAGTCGTCATTGGTGATGAACTCGTTCGGTTTGTTCGCGCGTTTCTTCTTCTTGGTGCCGGGCAGCGATTTCGCCGTGATAATCTCGTTCTCCTCGCTCAGCTCGTTTTTGGCGAGCATCACCTCCACGACTTTCTCCTGAAACTGCTGTGCGAGTTTTTTGGCCTGCTGAGCGGTGCTTCCCGGCTTCGCCATCATCTCCTGCCACGCCTTCTTATAGGGGTACAGCGTGGTCGGCCTTTCCATATACTTGATCCACCGGTCCAGGAGCTCGTAGTCAAGACGTTTGTCCTCGACGACGGCAGCCATGTCTTTCTTCTGGGCTACGACTTCCCAGACTCCTTCGAGATACTTAGCCGTCTCGAACGCCAGCGACTGTGAAAGCTGTAAACTGAGGTTGTTCTGGACTTCACGCAGGAGCTTCTGCTTCCGCTCCAGTTCTTCTTCCAGCGCCTTGAACCGGTTGAGCACCGATTTCGGAACCTGCGGATACTCGTGGTAGACGGTGTTCGCAAAGACGCCCGCAAGTGCGTAGTAGTCAGTGGTAGGGATCGGATCGTACTTATGATCGTGGCAGCGGGCGCATGCAACCGTCAGTCCGAGGAATCCTCTTGTGATGACGTCAACGCGGTCGTGACGCTCATCCGCCCGGGTTACCTCGACTGCGCCATTGTCGTAGTACCAGGGGCCGAGGCCCAGGAAGCCCGTTGCGGGTAAGGTCTTATGGCGGATCTTCTCATCCAGCAGATCTCCGGCGATCTGGGCCTTCACGAACTGGTCGTACGGCATGTCGTCGTTGAAGGCCTGCACCACCCAGTCTCTGTATAGGTGGGCATTGGGATACGGGTTGTAACCCCGGCGCATGGGGTCGAGGCTTCGATAGTCGTCCTCCCCGTAGCGCGCAACGTCGAGCCAGATCCTGCCCCATCGCTCGCCATAGTGAGGCGACGCCAGGAGGCGATCCACAACCTTTGCGAATGCGTCAGGAGATGTATCTTTTTCGAACGCCTGAATCTCCTCGAAAGTTGGAGGCAAACCGGTAAGATCGAGCGTCGCGCGACGCAGCAGGTCGCGTTTGCTTGCCGGGCGCACCGGCTTGATTCCTTCCTCTTCCAGCTTTGCAAGGATAAAGCGGTCGATATCGGTCTTCACCCATTGGGTGTCTTTTACTTTCGGAGGCTGTACTTTCTGCAGAGGCTGGAAGGACCAAAACTGTCTCCGCTCCGGAGGAATCGTATATTTCTTTCCTGTCTTGTCGGCTTCCACGACCGCCGCCGCGGTCTTTGGCCATACAGCTCCGGCTTTGACCCATGCAACCAGATCCTCAATTTCGGCCGGCTTCAGCTTGCCTCCCATCGGCATCTTCAAGTCGCCTGCAGTATGGCGGATGGATTGAATCAGCAGACTCTTATCCGGATCCCCCGGAACAACGGCAGGACCCCTTTTGCCGCCCTTCAGCATTGCTTCCGCGCTGTCGAGCCGCAAGCCGCCGAGTGCCGAATCCGTGTGGCACGCGTAGCAGGCGGTGGCAAGTACAGGCCGCACTTTGGTTTCAAAGAATTCGGCGGTATTGGCAGGATGCCCGGCGGCTCTAAGTGCGGGGGCTGCAGTAGTCAGCAGGATTGCAAAGCTCGTGAGTGGAAGCGCCTTATAGAAGCACATAGAAATAACACGAGAAATCTAAGGTTTTAGAGAAAGAATTCCAGCTCAGCCGGTTCACACCTGGCGGCAAGATGACGGCGTGCGACGGAGCGAGAACTGTTTGCTAGCAAAAGCGAGGCTACGGGGTCCTGACAGGGGCGGGAAGGCGTGAGACGCGACGGAGTCCCCCGACTATTAGTGTCCTTGATATCACTTCTTATGGCTATTGTCAACTTAATGGATGATCAACACACTCGTGGGGCCCGGACCAGCGGCGGTATCGGTATGTATGATTCAGGAAATTTGGCCCAAAGGGTATTGTCCTTGCACTAATAAATGTATACTGTTCTCTCAACGGCTATGACGCCGTTTTAGCCCCCGTTCGCAGTCCTCCCACGTCGGCTCTTGATTCTGCTTCATTCGAGGGATCTTAACCTATGCGTTTGGCAGTAATCGGCTTGTGCCTGCTGATGGGCACGCCTGAAG
>JADGHK010000712.1 GCA_019686145.1 Bryobacteraceae bacterium
CTCGATCGGCACCCGCAGCCTTCCCACGGCGTAGCGCAGATCCGTCTCCGGAGCGTTGCGGTAGGGGTTGAACGGCATCACTGGCCAGGAGAGGCGGGCTGCCGGCGGCACACGCAGCGCCCAACCGCCGTGGCGGATCCAGCCGCCGATCTGGTCCGGCCCCAGTTCCACCTTGTCCTTCCCAAGAGTGATCTTCGCGCGTGCCGTCTCCAACGTCTCCCCAGCCCTGAGAACCAATTGCAGGTTGAGATCGGCCTCCCCCATCCGGTTGGGACCCACTTCGGTGACCTTAAATCGGAAGGCAACCCGTTCCGGCTCCGGGCGCGGCACGTGCAACTCCACAAAGAACGTACGGTAGCTCATGCCGAGGCGGTCCAGTTCGTCGCTCATCCGCAACCGGCCGCTGATGGGGACGGTGGTTACCACGTCGCGGTCCTTCTCCATGATGGTGGCGAGCTCCGGCTGGTGCTTGGAACCGGCGCCGGTGATGATCAGCCCCAGTCGGTCGTGATAGATGCTCAAATTGCCCTGCCGCTCGAGCATGAACTGGTTGGGAGTGTATACGTCGTAGAGGGCGGAGAGGCAGACGGTCCACGGAGCGGTCCTGCGGATGCCCGCCGGCACTGGCATCCGGTGAACCGCGCGCGAGGTCTCCTGAGGAGCAGGCGCGACGGGACCTTCGTGGTAGTAGAGCGCGTTCTGCGCGATTCGCCCCAGATTGTGGCCTTCCACCTTGCCAGGCGTGAAGAACCTCGCCAGGAATTCGGCATACCCGCGGCCCTCCGGCCAGTGCGAAAACCCAAAAGAGCCCCACGGGCTGACGCTCCCGTAGCGGTTGCGGCCGTTGATCGTTTCCACCGGCTGGCCGTTGGGCCAGGTGAAGTAGCGGTGGAAGTCGGTCGCCCGCCGCAGCGCTTCCAGCGCCGCCGTGTCGAGGCTGTGCTCGTAATAGAGCGCCACACAGGCCGTGGTGAAGTAGTTGTAGTTGGTGGCCGGACCGTTGTCAGTCAGCTCGCCCCAATACCCGCCTTCGGCCTGTTCTTCCGCTGCCAGGCGGTGCATCGCGCGTGCCCCGAGCTCCTCCCACTCTTTGTGTTTGAAGACCCGCCCCGCAAGGTAGGTCGTCGAGGCAAACAGCGCGTAGTGGTTCGTTGAGGTCCGGATGTACGGCGATTGGAATCTCGGGAAGTCCAGGCGGGCTTCGGTCTGGTGGGCGAACCAGCGAACGTTGCGCTCCAGTTGCTTCCGCCACCTCGCGCGGCGCTCGGGGGAGAGCTTCGCATCGAGCAGGCGGTAGGCATCCAGCCAGAAATGGATGGTCCACTCGTAGTCTTGCCGGTTCTGCGAGTCGTCGCGCTCGCTTTGTTCCGCGGCCACGTCGCCGAACCGGAATGCCAGGTCGAGCAGCCGCTCGTCGCCGTAACCCGGATTCGCAGGATGCGGCCTGCTGTAGAGCACCGCCGCGGCCAACAGATAGCTTTCGGGGCTCTGCAGCTGCGGCGCCGGCTCAACGGCCTTCAACGCGGCGGCCAGCAACCGGAAGTAGTCGGCCGGCAATGCGGCCTGCGCTGCCGTTCCGGGCAATAACACTCCGCCCCCGAACACGATCGCATCTACGAGAAGCCGTCGCCTTGTCATGGATTCCCCTCTCTCATTCCGCACGCGGTCTCAACGCAGACGTTCACCGACGGACTCAGGCGCGTTGTCCTTCGCAAGGAAGTCTACGTTGAAGCGCAGAGATATCCCGTTCTCCGAGTTGTACCTGCTTGAACGAGGAGGCGCAATATCTCCTTGTAGGCGGGAGTATTCGCACCTATACTCGCTCTCCGGCTGCCCAGAGGAAGACATTTTCGTAACGGATGGTTCCATCCGGGCGTGTGTGATTGCGGTCGGCTTCAATATACACCGCGCGGACCGCGGCTTCCCCGCTGTGCGCAATCGCCATTTGATTCGGACCGGCGCTGGCGTTGGCGCGCCACGAGGTTTCGGCGTCTGGGAACACGAACGGACAACTTACCTCGCCCTCGTCCAGAACACGCAACCCTGCGCCCTGGAGCAAGGCTGCCAGCTCTCCCGGTTTTGATAAGGCGCCTGGATGCCCGGGCGCGGCGTCTGGCGGCGGAGGTGGCATCAACTGCCCGACTCCTGCGAGCACCGCGCTCAAGAACTCGCACCGCTCCGGCGGTCCCCAGGCCGTTACAACCACTCGCCCACCAGGCCGTACGACGCGAGCCAGTTCCCGCATCGCCTTCGCCATATCTGCCGTGTAAAAGATGCTGTTGACTGCCGTAACTGCGTCGAAGCTG
>JADGHK010000713.1 GCA_019686145.1 Bryobacteraceae bacterium
AGGCGGTTCAAGTTCTGGGTGGAGACACAAACGTCCGCATCGCTGATGGGTCCTCCCATGGAGGACTTTGAGAACGCCCCTCCCAGCCGGATCCGGCGGCCGGCTGCCGCTGCCGCTGCCAGTCCTTCGGCCAGCTCCTCAGGCGTGGAGGGAGTCAGGCTTCGCATTACCATCTCGCACATTCTATTCTCTCAAAAGCAGCCTTGTCGCCGGCGGTTACAAAAAGTGGGCAGTGCTAAGATGTAAGCAACTATCGCGATGGATCGAAAGGGCCGGGTATGAGTTCAAGACGCAAGTTCATAGGAACAGTAGCAACTGGGATCGCAGGAACACTGGCTGTTCCGCAAGGTGTTCTCGGTGCGAATGATCGCATCCGTTTGGGAATCATCGGACCCGGCGATCGTGGCATGCAGCTTGTCCGCGAGGCGCTCGCATGCCCGAACACGGAGTTCGTCGCCTTCGCCGACATCTATACGAGGCGGCTGGAGGCGGCCAAGAAGCTTGTACCTGAGGCCAAGACGTACTTCGACTACCGGTACCTGCTCGACGATCAGTCCATTGACGCGGTCATCATTGCGACGCCTCAGCATCTTCACTGCGAGCACTTCGTCGCCTCATTGGACGCGGGAAAACACGTCTACCAGGAAAAGACGATGGCGTTCACGGTAGAGCACGCGAAGAAGATGCGGGAAGCCTACCGCCGTGCCTCCGGACGCACCGTTCAGATCGGTCACCAGTCGTGCTCTTCGGGCCTGATGACAGATGCCCTCGAGATGGTCCGAAGCGGGGGACTTGGCAAGGTGACCGCCATCCACTGCCACATGTATCGGAACACCCCGCACGGGAAGCCGCAGTGGTCCCGGCCCGTCTATCCGGACATGACACCGGAAAATATCCTTTGGAAGTCCTTCCTGGGCGAGGCGCCCGACGTGCCATTCGATGCGAACCGCTATATCAACTGGCGGTTCTTCTGGGATTACTCCGGCGGCAACGTCTATGAGAACATGTGCCACCAGCTCGCCTTCTGGTATCGATCCCTTTCGCTCGAGATTCCGAAGGCGGTGACGATGGTGGGCGGCATCTATCTGTGGAAGGATGGGCGCGAGGTGCCGGACACCATGAACGTCAGCCTGGAGCAGCCTGAGGAGATGCTGATTTCCTGGGATTCCGGCTTCGGGAACAATCACCTCGGATCCACGGAAGACGTTCTGGGAACCGACGGCACGATCTCCAAGGGACAGCAGATTCGATACACGCCCCAGAAGGTCAATCGCCCCGACGGAACGGAGATGCCGGGACGTACGCCCACGCCGCCGCACGCCCACATGCAAAATTTCCTCGACTGCATCCGCTCGGGGAAGGAGCCGAATTGCCCCTTCGAGCTGGGCTATCGAGTCTCCATCGCCTGCCGCATGGCGGTACAAAGCTACCGCGAGAACCGGACGGTTCGGTGGGATGCGACTAAGGAGGAGATCGTATAAGCCGCGTCCATGGACTTTGAACAGACAGCGGAACAGCTCCAGCTTCGCCGTTCAGTCCGGGAGTTTGCCGAAGCGGAGATCGCTCCTCATGTTTCCAAGTGGGATGAGGAGCAGATCTTTCCGTCCGAAGTGATCTCGAAGCTTGGGAAATTGGGCTTTCTGGGGGTTATCTTTCCGGAGTCGCTCGGCGGCGCTGGACTCGGCTACATCGAGTACTCGATCATCATTGAGGAGCTGTCAAGGGTTGATCCGTCTGTCGGCCTGATCGTGGCCGCCCACAATTCGCTCTGCACCAACCACATTTTTGTCGCAGGCAACGACGAGCAGCGGCAGAGGTACGTCACGAAGCTGGCATCCGGCGAATGGCTCGGCTGCTGGTCCCTGACCGAGACCGAAGCGGGATCCGATGCTGCCGGGACTCGCACCACTGCCGTCCGCGACGGCCAGTACTGGGTGTTGAACGGTGGAAAGACCTTCACGACAAACGCTCATTACGCCCAGGTTTGCGTCGCGATGGCTGTCACGAACCGCGCAGCCGCTCATCACGGAATCTCTGCGTTCATCATTGAGACCAACACCAAAGGCTTTCGGCTGGGCAGGAAAGAGAACAAGCTTGGAATGCGGGCGAGCGCTACGGGCGAGGTGATCTTTGAGAACCTGCGCCTGCCCGACTCGCAGTTGCTGGGGCAGCCCGGGGAGGGCTTTATCGACAGCCTGCGCATTCTGGACGGAGGCCGCATCTCGATTGCCGCTCTCTCTGTCGGCCTTGCACAAGGCGCCTACGATGCCGCCCTGCGGTATTCCAAACAACGGAAGCAGTT
>JADGHK010000714.1 GCA_019686145.1 Bryobacteraceae bacterium
ATCGCTCTCGGCGCCAAGGTGAAGCTGACGTCGGCGTCCGGTTCCCGCGAAGTCGAGGTGGCGAAGTTCTTCGTGACGCCGCAGAATGAATCGTCGCGTGAGATCGCGTTGCTTCCCAATGAGATCCTCACCGAGATTCTCGTTCCCCCGGCGCAGGGCGTGAAGAACGCTACCTATGAGGTCCGCCACAAGGACGCTCTCGACTGGCCTCTCGTCACGGCATCCGTTGCCCTCAAAATGAAGGGGAACACGGTCGAGAGCGCCAAAGTCGTCCTGGGCCACGTTGCGCCGACTCCGTACGTCGCAGCGGCGGCGGAACGGGCGCTCGCGGGCAAGACGATCAACGAGAGCGTGGCCGAAGCCGCCGGCGAGGCCGCGGTAGAAAACGCGAAACCGCTGAGCGAGAACGGATACAAGGTACAGCTTGTCAAGGTGGCCGTGAAGCGGGCGCTTCTCGAGGCCGTCAAGGCATAAAGTCCTGGAGGGGGCAAGCAGCCCCCTCCCTCCTCCGAGGGATTACCGATGTTGAACGATGGCGAGCGCGCGGGACTTTCCCGCATTGGCAACGATCGTTGCGAACGGCTGCGATGGAAAGGCATGTACATCGACGCGATCTGGGACCCGACCGTCGCTCACAGCAACGACCGGGCGTTCTGGTGCCACCAGACGCAAATCTGCGTAGGTCCGGACGGTAAGGTCGTCGACGAGTACGAATGCAACGAGACGCGGCCGTGCTATAAGCCTCTCTAGCGGCGCGGCTCACTTCCCTTCCCAGTCGGGGTCCAGGCTCAGGTAGGCGTGGGCATAGCGCCGCCCCAACTCCCGCAGTGCCGCTGAATCAAAGTGGACTCCGTCGCCCTTGTGTCCAAGTCCGGCGGAGGAAACGAAAGCGCTCCTCGGCACCGTCAACGGAACGAGAGCCTGCTCCTCCTGAACCGTACGCGCAAAGGGAGCCCGATAGAACTCTCCAATCTGCCCCACCACGACCGGGATGTCTCCGGCGCCAAGATCCTGTCGCAACTGTCGAATCATTGCGGCAAACCGCTGGCGGTAGGATTTCGCATTCTCCTCCTTTCCGGAGTCGGCTTCACCCTGGTGCCAGAGGATGCCGCGGAGCCGTCCGGATTTCGCCGCCTCTCGCGCCCGCCGCACGGCGTTCTGGTAGAGTTCGCCGGCCGGAGCCCACTGATCGAGACTTGTGCCGCCGAATGCCGCCGGAATGAGCCCGATCAAAGCCTTGGGGTTCTGACGCAGCAGGTAGCGGGCAAACGTGCGGGCCAGGCCTGTTCCGGCAATCTCGGGCTTGTCGAAGTGCAAAGGATCCACAGCGGGCGCCCATTTCATCTCGCGATTCAAGACATAGACCCCACGTATGGGTTCCCGATCCTGCGCCTCCACCTGTCCCCTGCCCGCCATGTTGGACTGCCCGATGAGCAGGAACAACTCGAGATTCCTGGGCTGATCCGCACTTTCCGCAACCTGAGCTGGAACAGCCGGCAGGAAGGCCAGCACGAGCGCCAGCAACCGAAGCCTAAACAATCTTTTCCCCCTTCCTTTGCACAGTGAATTCTACCTTTACAAGGGTTGCTTACGCGAGGGATCTTCCAGGCGGACCCGGCAATGACGTAGGATAGTCCTCTTTGGGAGGTCGTTCGTGACAGCCGCTTTGCGAGCTATTCTTGTCATCTCTGTTCTTGCCGCTCATTGCCTGGGCCAGGCAAAGTTTCATTTGAAGCAAGGGGATCGAGTCGTCTTCTATGGAGACAGCATCACGGATCAGCGTCTCTACACGACCTTTGTCGAAAGTTTCGTCGTCACCCGGTTCCCTAAGATGCAGGTGAGTTTTGTTCATTCGGGCTGGGGCGGCGATCGCGTTACCGGCGGCATCGGCGGCGGTATCAATGAGCGTTTGAGCCGGGATGTCATCGACTACAGGCCCTCCGTCGTTACCGTCATGCTCGGCATGAACGACGGGCGCTACCGCGCCTTCGACGGCCAGATCTTTGAGATTTATTCGCGAGGCTACGAACGGCTCGTCAAGCAGCTCAAGGAGCGGCTTCCCGGTGTGCGGATCACGGCCATCCAGCCGTCGCCGTACGACGATGTGACCCGGCAGCCGAACTTCTCGGGCGGCTACAACGCGGTGCTTCTCCGCTATGGCCAGTTCGTGAAGGAACTGGCCGCAAGGGAAAACCTCACGGTTGCAGACCTGAACGGGCCGGTGACGGCAGTGCTGCAGAAAGCAAAAGGGATTGACCCCGAGCTTGCGCAGAAGATTGTGCCGGATCGAGTGCACCCGGGG
>JADGHK010000715.1 GCA_019686145.1 Bryobacteraceae bacterium
GTGGCGGAAAAGGCGATTTGTGTGCTATCCGGACTCCACGCCACGTCGGATTCGGGTCCGCGCGTAAAGGTGATTTGCCGCGGCTTTGAGGACCCGTCCGCAGGGACAATCCAAAGATCCGACCTTTGCAGCTTCTCGTCGTAGTCGGGCTCGGTTACTGAAAAGACCACCCACTTCCCGTTCGGACTGACCACCGGCGGTCCGACGCGCTTCATCAGCCAGATGGCTTCGTGAGAAACAGGGGACTTGGCGAAAACCGGCGCAAGCAGCGCTACGACGGCTACCACAGTTCGGGCGATCCGCATATTTCGACTATAACAGCGGCTTCGCTATCGTAATTGCGTACAATGTGTGGAACGGAGGTTGCGATGAACCGACGCGAAATGCTGGGTGCCGCGGCTCTGCTGGGTGCAGCCGCTCCCCGGATTGTGCGCGCCGCCGCGCCTCTGCCCGATACCACGTTGTTCGAGCGGGAGCCGGAGCGGTACTGGAGCCGGATCCGGAAGGAACAGTTTTTTCTGCCGGAGTGGCGCGTATTTCTGAATAATGGCAGTCTCGGTGTAACCCCCAGGCCGGTCGTAGCCGCGATGGCGGAATATATGGAGCGCTCCGCAGGCCTGCTCATGGATGAGTATCCGCGGTGGGGTTATGAGACACTCGACGAGCACCGCGCGGAGATGGCCGCGTTTCTCGGCTGCAAGAAGGAAGAGCTTGCCTTCATGCACAATGCGACCGAGGCGCTGAGCACCATTGCCGGCGGCCTCGATCTCCGCCCCGGCGACGAAGTCGTGCTCACGAACCAGGAGCATCCCAGCGGCCGGTCACCGTGGCTGATGAAGCAGGCGCGCTATGGGATCTCGGTGCGGGAAGTGCCGATTCCTCTACCGCCCAAGAGCCCGGAGCAACTGGCGGATGTGATGATTTCCGCAATCGGGCCGCGAACGCGCGTCCTTGCCTTCAGCGGCATACTCAGCGCCACTGGAATTATCATGCCGGTGCGGCAAATCTGCGACGCCGCCAGAGCAAAGGGCGTGATCACCGTGGTCGACGGAGCGCACATGAATGGCCAGATCCCGGTGAAGCTCTCGGATCTCGGCTGCGACTTCTATGCGGGCAGCCCGCATAAATGGATGTTTGCTCCGGCCGGATGCGGCATCCTTTATGTCCGCGAGGAGATGCAGGATCGCCTCTGGCCGAATACGGTGACCGGGAATTGGGATAACACGAAGTTGCAAGCCGCGCGATTCATGATGGTTGGCACCAACAACCGCGCAATCTTCGAGGGCATGATTGCGGGGCTTCGCTTCTTCAAGCAGATTGGAGAGGAGCGCATCTACAGCAGGATTCATCAAATGGCGAAGAGCGCCCGGGCGAAGGCTGTCCGCTTGCCCTACCTCGAACTCCTCACGCCCGACGACAGTCGTATGTACGGGGCGCTCGTGACGTTTCGCCTTCCCAGGGACGCCGATCTGACGGCGCTCTGGAAGACGTGCAAGGAGAAAAGGATCTGGACGACGCAAAGTCCCCAGCTTCGCCTCTCGACGCACATCCACACGCGTCCGCGGGATCTCGACGTATTTTTCGACGTGCTTGAGTCGACGGTTGGCCGCCAGAGCAGAGCGTAGGCGCCGCACCTACGAGGCGCTGGCCATCCGGTAAATCACTTCGATCCACGGGCCTGCCATCGCGCCTGTGCTCGTGGGAGTATGGACGAGCCCGTGCGCAAGCAGCTTGGTCGCCGCATCCCGCTCCTCGATAATCCTTCGATCCAGATCGGGGAAGGGCATCGTAATCAGTTCGGAGTTGAAGCCCTGCACAGGGAGGAAGCCGGCCCTCGCCAGGAGTAGATTCAACGTGCTGCCGGTATGGCCGGTGAGATACGGGAAGCCGAGCAGATTGTTATACCCGAGAGCACGGCGAATCGCGGCGTCCCGGGATCGCCGGAAGGAGATGTAGAAAAGCGCATTGGGCACGCGAATGACCAGCAGTCCGTGACGTTTCAGAGCCCTTCGCGCGTGAAGCAGCGTCGTAAGGGGATCCGGCAGTTGTTCGAAGCAATTCCAGATGAACACGGCGTCGAAGCGGCGGCCGTGGAGCGACGCTTCTTCGAGGATTGCCCGGCGTACCGAACACCCGTGAGCCTTTATGAAATTCGTAATGTCCTTGCCGATGTCCACGCCGTAGGGGCGCCAGCCCCGTTCTTCGGCCGCCTGCAGAAATGCGCCCACATGGCAGCAAATTTCGAGGACGTCCGCCTTTGGCGGAAGGAAGGTCTGGTAAGCCTGCAGCTTCTCCC
>JADGHK010000716.1 GCA_019686145.1 Bryobacteraceae bacterium
TTCAATGCCTGCTCCACCTCGGCGGCAGTCGGCGCCACGCCGTGATACTTCGGGTTGTTCTCCATGAAGGAAACGCCTTTGCCTTTTACGGTGTTAGCAATCACGGCAGTTGGCTTCCCTTTGGTAGCCGCTGCCTCCGCGAATGCCGACTGCAGAGCAGAAATGTCGTGCCCGTCAAGCTCAATCGTGTGCCACCCGAAGGCCCGCCACTTGTCGGCCAGGGGCTCCAGATCCATGATGTCTTTCACGAACCCGTCGAGCTGAATCTTGTTGTAGTCGACGATCGCAACGAGGTTGTCCGCTTTGTGGAATGTGGCCGCCATGGCCGCTTCCCAGACCTGACCTTCCTGGATTTCACCATCGCCGAGCACCACATAGGAACGGACCGGACGGCTGTCCAATCTGGCAGAAAGCGCGAAGCCCAATCCCAGCGACAAGCCCTGTCCCAGAGATCCGGTAGACGCCTCAAGCGCCGGAATGAAGCGAACGTCGGGATGGCCCTGGTAGATGGAGTTCAGCTTCCGAAGCGTGTGCAGCTGATCGGCTGGTGTGTAGCCTGCCCGCGCCAGAACGGAATAAAGGGCAGGAGCCGCATGACCCTTGGACAGAATAAGGCGGTCACGGTTTTCCCACTTGGGATTCGCCGGATCATGCCGCAGCACGTCGAAATACAGCGTGACCAGGATCTCCACAACGGAAAGCGACCCGCCCGGATGACCCGATTTGGCCGCACCGGTCATCTCAATAATGTCGCGGCGAACTTGCTTCGCGATCGCCCGCAATTCGTCTACATTATGCGTCCTCTTCATGGGCGTGAACTCTCACTTTAGCATAAGGACCCGATCGTTCTGATGGCTGCACAGTACGTACGGAAGCGTACGGAGAGGACTTTGCGTTCGCTGACTTACGGTGGCGGATGGACTGGGCGTCAGCCTCCATTGCCCGACTGTCTGATCCATCGATAGAGGGAGACGGCACTGGCCGCAACTGACGCGATGATCAGAGCAATCAGGCTGTATTCAATGAAGGGGTTATCGGCGAGCTCGAGGATTTGGTCACCAATGATGGCTCCTAAAACGCCCTCGATCGAGAAGCGGACGATGCGTCCGACTCCGGAGATCGCCATCAGACGGGCCCGCGGGTATTGCAAGGCGGCGGTCGCTGAAACGAAGAGCTTGTACGGAAACGGCGGCGGCACGAGCGCACCCAACGCCAGGACCCAGCCGGCATATTTCTCTGCGCGCTCCTTGACGCGGTCGAGGCGCTCCTTATCGACGTGCTTTTCCAGCTCTTCCTCGCCGCCCTTGCGTGCAATGGCATCGAGAATGAGCGTTCCGACGACTGAGCCAAGAGCCGCCATGGCAGCGTAATAAAGCGCCAGCGAGGGGGACCGCGCGGCGAGGACAATCACCAGGAGATCGACGCTGAACGGAATCACGAGGATCGAGGAATCCAGCACGCTGATCAGGAACAGGCCAAGGCCGCCGAGCCCGAGCACCCACGACAGGACGATATCGAGGAGATTGCGCATCCTAAAAAAACAAGACGCCCGCCGGCCAACGGACATTTCGAATGTAAAGAGATACCGGATGAATCCAGGTCGGAAGCCGTGCCGGCGAGCGAACTACGGCGTGGCGAGTGAAACGTTCCTTAACGGCCGAAGGCAGGGAGGATACGCTGGGCGATCACTGACAGATTGGGTTTGGGCGCGATGTCCGTACGGATGTATGTTTCAAAGACGCCGCGCTTGCCGGCGAGTTTCCATCTCCGGTTGTCTTCCCTCAGGAGACGGGAAACAAGGAGGTGATGTTGTTGGTTCAGGATTGGTCTATCGCTTCCATCGACGATGACCGTGTCCACACCCATGAGGTCCAGCGCCGCGGCGACCGCTTTGACATCC
The DNA here is from genome assembly GCA_019686145.1 of Bryobacteraceae bacterium. Taxonomy (GTDB): domain Bacteria; phylum Acidobacteriota; class Terriglobia; order Bryobacterales; family Bryobacteraceae; genus JADGHK01. The sequence goes on from JADGHK010000716.1 coordinate 1,901, forward strand.
TCATACAGCAGCTTGTAGTGCTCTCCATTCCAGCGCTGGCTCGCCAGGACCTTGCCTGCGCAAAGGGTGATATGTCCGGGACGGTGCTGTTCCCGCATAGCAAGCTCGGCGGCCATCGCAACTTCATTTCCGCTACCGGACGATACGAGGATTGCGCCTCCTCTCGTGTTGTTCAGCGCGGTGTCAGCCGCCTCGCCAGCGGACGCATCAAGCGCGGGAAGCAGCGGAGCCGGTTTCATCAAGGTGAACGCCAGACACATGGCGAGCATGGCTGCCGATTGCCGGACTGGCAAGTTCCGAACGGCGGCGAGGCAAAGGAGGACGACAAACGGAGTGGCAGGCTGCAGATAGCGGGTCTCAGCGGGAACCGGCGCCGTAATCAGGATGGAAAGTAAC
>JADGHK010000717.1 GCA_019686145.1 Bryobacteraceae bacterium
CGAACTGATCGAGCGTTTTCAGGATGTGGTCGGCCGCGCCCGGCTGGATCCTTGGCGTATCAAGATCCTCCATGCGCACGAGCCATTTCCCTTCCCGCGACCGGGCGTCGAGGTAGCTGGCGACGGCGGCAACCAGGGATCCAAAGTGCAAAGGTCCGGTGGGCGAAGGGGCAAAACGACCGCGGTAAACAGGCTGCTCAGCTGCGCTCACACCGAAGCCTTCAGTATAGCGAGGAGCCCGTCACCTGGAGGAACGGAAGCGTCTACTTCTTCTTTTTGCCTGTCGCCGCCTTCGCCATAGGCTCAGAGAGAAGCTTCTCCACCTCGGCCCGCATGTTCGCTTCTTCGTTGCTGAAGAACGGATCCACGCCTGAGTACTGAGCGCGGATGACGCCGGTGCGGTCGATGAAGACGAGCTGCGGAACCTTCATGATCTGGATCACGGGATGTTGCAGGAATCCCTTCACCTGATCCTGATTCTCGTTGTAGCCAATCGGGAAGTTGATCTTAAACCGCTCCACATACTCCGGGATCAGCATGTGAGCCATCGGGTTAATGGCTACGCCGACGGCCTCGAATCCCTTGGCGCGGTATTCGTTGTACACCTTGTTCAGGGCTTGCGAAGCGCGCTGGCAGGCGGGACAGGTGGTCAGCAGGAATTCGACGGCCAGTACCTTCCCCTTGTACTGATCCAGTGAAATCTTCGTGCCGTTGACAAGCGGAATCGTCATCGCCGGCGCTGGACGAGGAATCTCAGCCGCCCAAGCCGGCAGCAGCAGGCTGAAGGCTACGGCAAGCAATGAAAGGCGTCGTGTCACTTGGACCTCTTCTTCGTCGTAGATTCGGATGGCGCAGACTCATTGAGAAGTTTCTCGATCATCGCCCGCATATTCTTCTCTTCGTCCTGGAAGAATGGAGACGTTCCGCCGTACTGCCCGCGGATGACTCCCTTGCGGTCGATGAACACCAGCTGCGGCATCTGTAAAGGAGCCATAATACTCTGCTGGAGATACGCGTAGGCAGCGTCGCGGCTGACGATTCCGACCGGAAAATTGACGTTGTTCTCGCTGATAAATCGCGGGATATTTTCCCGGGCATCCGGATTCATCGCCGCACCCAGCGCCTGGAGACCCTTCGGGCGGTACTCCTGATACAGCTTGGACAGAGTTCGTGACGCCTGCTGGCAATGCGGGCAGCCAGTGAGCAGGATCTCGAGCGCGACCACCTTGCCCCGGTACTCCGCTACGTTCACCTTCTTCCCGTCGAGCATTGTGATGACAAAATCCGGCGACGGACGGGGCACGTCGGCGGCAAATGCGGCTGCCGCAGCGAGGACCGTCATCACGATCAGAATTCCCGGAAGGCGCAAAGTTCCGTATCTCCTCTAATTTCTTTCATCTTAGCGCGATACCGCGCCGTTGCTGCGATAGTCTGACAAGCTTTTCAAGCCCTCAGCGGAACTGACGCGCGAGCCGGCCAGAAGGAGTTCAAAAAAACCATCGTCGCCCTCCCCGAGCACCCGGCTTTCACTTTCCTCCAGAATGCGAAACTTCTGCCACTTTCCTTGGAGGACCCGGCGGTAGTAGCGGAAGAAACTGCTGGCCGCCTCCGGGGTCGCCCATTCGGACGCATAGAGTAACACCGTCGACGCGTCTTTCCGGTTCTCCAGAATCTTATAACTTCCTCCCCGCCACTGTGGAGCGAGCGCTGATGCCTCGCTGTCCCCTGCATACTGCCGCAATAAGATCGAATGATCGAGTTCGCCGACCGAGCCCGATGCAAGTTCCCTCCAATCGCGCCCCTTCGGCCCCTGAGGGACGGCGGGTTTGAGGGGGGCCACCCGGGAGAAATACATGTCCGGGTGGAGGATCTGCTGAGTGCTAACCGGGGGATCACGGAAGACTTCCGAAAACGCGCGTTGCCCGCTTCGCTCGTAGACTGCGTGCTGAAAGGCCATTCCCCGTGTGTAAGGGAACATCAGGGTTTCGCGGATGTACAGCGGGGCCTGGTCGAAAACGGGATACTGCCCGCCACCTGGATCGGCCGTGGTCATGAGTTCGAGCAGCCTTTTGTTCTCCTTGAGCGACTGGCCCATCCGGCGGGCGGTATACTCGCCCATCAGCCACGACGCCTGCCCCTCCATGACGGCGTGCCGCGCGGCCGCCGAGTCATCGCTTTTGGAGCCGCCTTCGATAAACTTTTGAAGGTTAAAGTGCTGATCCGCGAGCGCATGCGCGAGCTCATGCACGAGCGCCGTCTGTTTCTGAATGTGGGAAGCGGATTCGAGA
>JADGHK010000718.1 GCA_019686145.1 Bryobacteraceae bacterium
CGCGGCGACTGTCTGGTCCTTCCGGCGGATCCCGGCCCTGCTCCTGCGAGAGAACACGTTGTCAACCTGCTCGCGCAGCTTTACGTCCGCGGCGTCGATATCGACTGGAAGAAATTCGCAGATCCTGGCGCGATAGCATCGTTCGTTGAGCCGCCGCAGGAAGCCATGGCGGCGCGGCCGGAACGAATCGAGGTCAACATCTTTCAGGCAAACCAGGAGCTGCTGGACCGCTACTTCCGCCAGCAGACCGACCTTGTCCAGCTTGCCATCCAGCAGACAGGTCCGTCCGAGTGCAGAATGCTTCTCCAAACGGCTCTCGAATCGAACGAGCGGATTCTGAACGCGGTCCTGGCAGTCAATGAGCAAGCCGTACGAGGTCTGCTCGGCAATTCTGCGACTTCTCCCCCGGCGCCTTCGCGAACAATCGCCGCGCCGGCGCCAATCGATAAGCGCGATACGGCAGACGAGCCGGCTGGCGATCTTGCATCGCGCGTTCAGCAGTGCCTTCGCGCAGAGACCACCCGCGTCACGGGCTTTCCGCCCGAAGCCATCACTCCGGATCTCTCGTTTACCGACCTCGGCATTGATTCGCTCTCCATGGCGGAGATTTGGGGTGAAGTCCTGGACAAGATGCCGGAACTCGAAGAGTATGCCGATCACATCTTCGAGATCCACTCGCTTGCGGACATCCGGAAGATCTGGGCTCCTGACAACGCCGCGGAAGCAAAAGCGAGCAGCAAAGCGCTAGCGCCTTCAGCACCACCTCAACGCCCGCGATGGCGGGAACTGCGGCCGGTTCTTGTCGATGCAATTAGCGCCAGATTAGGGATCGAGGCCCTGCGAATCCTGGATTCGCAGGACTTCGATACAGAGCTGCGATTGGATGTCTTTACCCGCGAAGAGCTCTATCGCGAATCTCTTGCGCATCATCCAGGGTACCGGCTGGCAGGACGCGAACTGCTGAATGCCCGGAACTTATTCGAGCTCGGCGCGCTGCTGGAGAGATTCGAACTGCCGGAGTCAGCAGAGGCAGGCCAGGAAGCGGTCACCCGTTTTATCCGGCGAAGGGAGAAAGTCGTTCTGGCAGCTAGCGCCAGGCTTCCGGCCCGCGTTCTGATTGCAGGCGAGGCGTCACCAGGCATGACGCAGCTCCATCAATTGCTGCAGAACGCCGGAATCTGCGTAGTGAGCCTGCAGGCCGGGGTTGGCGGCTGGAGTTCCAGTTCCGAGCGCTTCCCGCTCGATTCGGTTTCGGACCTGCGTACGTTCGTGGACCGGACATTCGGGCCGCGGCCCTTCACCGTTGTCTTCGTCGCCGAGGGGCAGGCTGCGTGTGCAGAAGCTCTGGAAACCGGAGTGACATCGCTTTTTGTTCTCGCGAAGGCGCTGTGGGGAGAGGAAGACCGGAAGCCGCTCAACCACTTCGCGGTTGTCGGAACAGCCGCCAGCATGCCTGTGTATCACGCCGCCCGGGGACTCGCGCGATCCCTCCGGCGAGAATTTTCGGATGTCCCGATCAACTGCGTCTGGCTGCAGTCGAATCTCCAGGACGTGGAGCGGTCGGGCCTGCTTGACGCCCTGTTCTCGGATCGCCTGGAGCACGATGTTTTCGAAGAGCGGGGGCAGTTCTACCGCGAAGTCGCCGATCCGAATAGCCTGGCCGCTGTCGATAATTTGCCAGCGCCCCGCCTGAGCCACACTTCACGAGTACTGATCCTCGGAGGAGGCGACGGCATTTCGGCCGAGATAGGCGTAGGGCTTGCCCAGACGTACGGCTGCGAAATCGTGGCAATCGGACGGACACCTTGGCCTGCCGAATTGCCGTATGCCGAGATCGAACCGGGACCGGAGGCGGAACGTCTCATCAAGCGGAAGCTTTACGAGGAAATCGAAGCTGCGGGGCGAACCACGGGCGACCTCTTGCAGCAGCGGTGGAAACTTGTATCGCGGCAAAGGGCATTGTGGTTCACCAGGTCGAGGATCGAAGCGGCAGGCGGCAGGTTCCAGTATTATTCCGCCGACGCGCGGGATGCTGCAGCCCTGCGCCGCACGCTTGAAGAGATTCTGGCGCAGGAACCTGTTCACGGAGTGATCCACGGCGCGGGCGTGATTCGCGATGGCCTCCTTGCCCAGAAGACAATCGACGAATTTCGAGATGTCGTCAAGACAAAAGCAATTTCAGCCGTCATTCTCCGGGAGGCGCTGGAGACTCAGCCGCTCGCCTTCGTCTTCTTCCTAAGTTCCATGACATCCTTTACCGGCACGGCAGGACAAACGGATTATGCC
>JADGHK010000719.1 GCA_019686145.1 Bryobacteraceae bacterium
TGGCCATGCCACTACTGCCCGCAGCCAGAACCGCCAAAGCTCAGACGGCTGCTGAGCGCCGGAAGCAGTTGTACTCGCTGCTCGGAGACTTGCCGCCGCGGGACCGGCCGATCTCGGCTCGCACCGTAACGGTGGAAGAACGTCCGGAATTTGTTCTCGAACGGCTTGTCCTGGATCTGAATGGCCTCGAGCCCGTTCCTGCCTACTACGTTCGCCCCAAAGGAGCCTCGGGCCGGATTCCGGCAGTACTCTTCAATCACTGGCACGGCGGCGAATACAAGCTCGGCAAGGACGAAATGCTGCGTCCGAAGAAGGGAATTCCCAGTTACGCCGAAGCGCTGACTTCCGCCGGCTATGGAGCTCTCTGTATCGACGCATGGGTTTTCGGCGAGCGCTCGACCCGGACCGAAATGGACGTCTTTAAGGAGATGCTCTGGAAGGGGCGGGTGATGTGGGGCATGATGGTCTACGATTCCCTTCGCGCTCTGGACTACCTGATCTCCCGTGCTGACGTCGATCCAACCCGGATTGCCACGCTAGGGATGTCGATGGGAAGCACGATGGCCTGGTGGGTGGCCGCGCTCGACGAGCGGATTCGCGTCTGCGTGGACATTTGCTGTCTCACTGATTTCGACGCCCTGATTGAGACCAACAATCTGAAGGGGCACGGCATTTATTACTATGTCCCCTCCTTACTCAAGCACTTCACCACCGCGCAGATTAACGCACTGATCGCGCCGCGGCCGCATCTGTCGCTTGCCGGCGACCTCGATCCTCTCACTCCCCCGCAGGGTCTTGAGCGAATCGACAAGGAGCTTCGGGAGGTATATGCGAGAATGGGGAAAGCAGACAATTGGAAGCTTCTTCGCTATCAGGTGGGACACGTGGAAACACCGGAAATGAGACGCGAAGTTATGTCCTTCCTGGCCAAACATCTTTAGGATTAAGAGCAAGAATCAAGAGCGTGAAAAGCCCGGCAGCCGTTTTGAAATTGCTTCTGTTTTCCCCGGAATTGTGCCAATCTAAACGAGGCAGGGTTAGCGGGCCAGGCCGCTTTCAAATTCTGCGGTCTGTCTGAGGAATCATATGCTTCCCAATTTTATCGTGGATGAAACAGTGGTTCGCGAAGACGGCGCCGGGCCTGCCATCGAGCTAGGCCCCTCTCGAGGAAAGGAGATTCTCCTTACTCTCGGCATTACCCGAATCATCGAACAGGAAAGCCTGGATGTCTCAATCTGGGGTTCCGCTGACGGCAGCGAATGGGGTGCAAAACCTCTGATCGCATTTCCGCAAAAATTCTACTGCGGTACCTACACGCTCTTGCTCAACCTCTCACAGCATCCGGATGTCTGCTATCTGCGGGGACAGTGGAAAGTGAATCGCTGGGGACGGGGTGAGTCGCGGCCTCTCTTCGGCTTTTACGTTTTCGCTCAAGAGTGCGGCGATCGGGTTTTCACAGCCACGCACTCCTAGCGTCCAAGCACGGCGCGGCTACAGCCGGTTAATCAGGCTGGCGACATACCCGGCGCCGAAGCCGTTGTCGATGTTGACGACCGTCACGTTGCTGGCGCAGCTATTCAGCATGCCCAGCAGAGCGGCAAGACCCTGGAAACTCGCGCCGTAGCCGACGCTTGTCGGCACAGCAATGACGGGACAGGACACCAGGCCTCCGATTGCGCTCGGCAGGGCTCCTTCCATGCCCGCGCAGCAGACGATGACGCGGGCTTTGGCGAGGCGCTCCCGGTTGTGCATCAGCCGGTGGATTCCAGCAACGCCGATATCCTGGATGCAGTCCACTTCATTGCCCATCACTTCCATCGTCACCCGAGCCTCTTCAGCAACCGGAATGTCGCTGGTGCCCGCACACACGACAGCGGCTTTGCCCTTGCCGTGAATCGTCCGGTCCTTCCAGACCCGGATACATCCTGACAGCGGAAAGTATTCGGCGTCGGGAATTCGCGCGAGCACGGCATCTGCCGTCCGGCGATCCGCCCGGGTCGCCAGGAGATTCGGCGTTCTTTCAAGAAGGCGGCAGGCGATGTCGACAACCTGCTCCGGGGTCTTGCCGAGCGAGAAGATGACCTCCGGCATTCCGTGGCGCAGGGCGCGGTGATGATCGATCTTGGCGAAACCGAGGTCCTCAAACGGCAGGTGACGGAGCCGTTCCAGCGCCTGATCGACTTCGAGCGCGCCGGCGCGGACGTCTTCCAGCATCCGGCGAAGTTGAGTCTGATCCATGAGGGAAAAATTTAGCGTATCACGATAGCAGGCTGGCCGA
>JADGHK010000720.1 GCA_019686145.1 Bryobacteraceae bacterium
CCGATCTTCAGGACCGTCTCCTGCTCCATCCGCCGCGACTCTTCCGCGTCGTCCAGCGCATGCGGGCTGTTTACCTGGACTGCGACGATGATGTGCTTGCCCTCGTTCTGCTCAACAAACTCGCGGTACTCCTGTTCGAGCAAGCTTTCGGTACGCTCCCTGGAGGATCGCGTGCGAATACGCACCTGATGCTCCGCGAGCCGAATCGGCTTTGCCGAGGCGATATAGACCCGTACAGGCGGTGAGTTTGGAGTGTGGCGGCCCGCGTCCGCCATCTGGGCCCAAGGCGAATCCGTTAACAGACTCTCGAGCTCCGCGGCGGTCCACTGCTCCGGGGCCTTGACCTCCCAGAACGGGGCGGCGAGCAGTAGAAGCGCGAGGACGTGCATTCGGACCTTCCTTCGATTTATGCTAACGAAGCCATGGCCCACATAACATATCGCAACCGTAAAGCCGTACAGATTGAGAATGAGCAGCTGCAGCTGACTGTTCTTGTTGAAGGCGGACACATTGCGGAGATACGCCATAAGGCAACGGGCGTGAATCCTCTCTGGACGCCGCCCTGGCCCTCGATCGAGCCATCCGCATACGATCCGCAGAAGCATCCGGAATACGGCCAGAACGCGGAGAGCAAGCTGCTGGCGGGAATTATGGGCCACAACCTCTGCCTGGACCTCTTCGGCCCTCCATCAGAGGAAGAAGCTGCGGCAGGAATGACAGTTCACGGCGAGGCTTCCATCCTGCCCTACCGGATCGAGGCTGCAGGAGCTTGCCTCACCGCCTGCGTGGAATTGCCTACGCCGCAGTTGCTCCTGGAACGCCGGATCGAGCTCTCTGACGACGTCGTGTTCATCTCGGAAAAAGTCGAGAACTTGAGCCGCGACGACCGCCCCATCGCATGGACGCAGCACGTAACCCTCGGGCCGCCGTTTATCGAGCCCGGATCGACCCAGTTTCGGGCCTCGGTGACGCAATCCAGGGTGTACGAGACAGACTTCGCAGGGGGGAAAGGCTACATGAAACCAGGTGCGGACTTCCAATGGCCTCATGTTCCCCACAAGGACGGCGGCACCGTGGATTTGCGCGTCTACCCAGACTATGCTGTCTCCGGCGGATATACCGCCCACCTTATGGATCTGAACCGCGACCACTCGTTCTTTACGGCGTGGTCGCCCTCTAGCCAACTCCTCTTCGGCTATGTCTGGAAGCGGAATGATTTCCCCTGGCTAGGTATCTGGGAGGAGAATCGAAGCCGCGACAGCGCTCCATGGAACGGCTGTACGATTACCCGGGGAATGGAGTTCGGCGTCTCGCCGATGCCGGAGACACGGCGTCAGATGATCGAGCGCGGCTCGCTGTTTGGCGTTCCGAGCTTCCGATGGATTCCGGCCCGAACTCGTGTCACCGCATCCTACTGCGCGTTCTTACGAAGTGCTCAGGAGATTCCAGAGGAAGTTGTGTGGGATGGCGCGTTTCAGGTGACAACGCCCTAGAGCGAGGAGCCTCGCTTTCCGCGGCTCACAGACTCGCCAGAACTTCGTAATCGACGTTTCCGCCTGAGAGAATCGCCCCAGCTGAGCGAATGCCCGCCGGGAGCTTCCGGAACAGCAAAGCTGCCGCAGAAACGGCGCCGCTGGGCTCGACGACGATCTTGAGCCGCATCATGAGAAACTTCATTGCGGCCCGGATCTCGTCGTCCGTCACCAGTACAATGTCCTCGACGAGCCGCTGCACGATCGGGAAGGTGATCGCGCCCGGCTTAGGCGCTCGCAGCCCGTCTGCAATCGTGGCCGGCGCAGGAATTTCGACGCGGTCCCCGGCCCGAAGCGAAAGGTGCGTGTCATTGGCGTCCGCCGGCTCCACTCCGAAGATCCGGATGCCCGGATTATGAGCCTTCGCCGCTATTGCGCTCCCCGAGATGAGCCCGCCGCCGCCGATACAAACGACGATCGCATCAAGATCCGGCTGCTCCTCCAGCAGCTCCAAAGCGGCGGTGCCAGCTCCTGCGATGATCCATGGGTGATCGAACGGCGGAACGAGCGCCGCTCCGGTTTCTTCGGCAACCCGGCGTCCGATCGCCTCCCGATCCTCGCTGAACCGGTCGTACCGCAGGATGTTTGCGCCGCGCGCCCTGGTCGCCTCCACCTTCGACCGCGGCGCATCAGAGGGCATGATCAGCGTGGCAGGAACTCCTGCCGCCTCCGCTGCAATCGCTACCGCCTGCGCATGATTGCCGGAAGAATAGGCGACAACGCCGCGGGCAAGC
>JADGHK010000721.1 GCA_019686145.1 Bryobacteraceae bacterium
ACTGTCGGACCAGCGGCTAGCGCCGCCGCGAGAGGGAACAGTAAGAATGCGGTAATTCGAAAAGGCGGCATGGAAGCAGACTACCACGGACCGCCCTGCAAACTGTAACAGAGAGCGCGGCCAAGGCCGCACGGCGCACAGCCTTGGCAGACAGCTAGAGCTCGACGCCGAGCTCGGACCAAGTCACCACCCGGCCCTTGCTCATCGCCTCGTGCCCGAGGATGGCTGTAAGCGCGGCAGTCGCTCCCACGGTGATATCTGCCGGGGAAGGCGTCCCCTTCAGGATCGCGCTGTAAAAGGCTGTGATGTGAGCATGCCGCGGCTCCTCCTGCTTCGGAGCGAGCTCCTTGGGTTCGCCCTTGGAATCCAGCGGGTAGAAGGTGGTTCCGCCGAGCAGATCCACTGCGCCCTTGCTGCCATAGACGTAGACGTACTGCCCGCCGGCAGGGAGTCCTCTGGGATGAAAGACGTTCTGGGTGAAGGACATCTTGATCCCGTTGGCGTACTCGAATGTGATGCTGCCGTGGTCGAAGATCGTGCGGCCCGGAGGATCGTTTTTGTACAGGGCGATTCCGCCGAAGCCGGACGCCTTCACCGGATGGGATCCGATCACCCAGTTGCAGACGTCGAGGTTGTGAACGGACATCTCAATGAGATAGCCGCCGGACTTCTTGACATCGAAGTACCAGTCGCCCGAAGGCCCGTCGTGCGGGAGATCCGCCCCTTGGTGCCGCTGCGCCTTCACCATCAGGATGTCGCCAATCGCGCCCTCCCGGATTTTCCGGATGGCCTCGCCAATTTGCCGGTACGACCGCATCTGCTGCCCGGCCTGAAAGACTTTGTTCGTGGACCTGGCCGCCTTCACAAGGTCGCGGACAGATGCGGGTGTAATGCCAATCGGCTTTTCGCAATAGACGTGCTTTCCCGCCTTGAGCGCTGCGATCGCCATTTCGGCATGAAGATGGGGCGGTGTGGCGATGTAGACCGCTTCAACGTCGGATCGCTCGAGGACCTGCCTCCAATCCCGCAATGCCTTCGGGTTGTCCCTCGCTGCGAGTGTAGCTGCCTTATCCAGGCGATCCGGCTTGATGTCACAGACTGCCGTGACCTTAGCTTCCGGATGCTCGAGAACTCCTTGCAGCAGATAGGAGCCCCGGTTGCCGGTCCCGATGACGGCCGTCCTGACACGCTGGCTGGCCGTCTGTGCGAAGGCCGAATGGGCAGCCAGTCCGGCCGTCATCAAAAAGTGCCTTCTGTTGAACTCGCTCATTGAGTTTCTCCTTGCCTTGCAAAATCGTCTGGACCGCTGCAGCAATCCCCCTGATTCTACCTGGCGGCAGCACCAGCGGCGATCAGGTCCTTGCCGGAAGCGGTCGGGATTGTGATTCCAAGAAGCGAGGCCGCCGTGCGCGCGACATCCCGAAGGTCCGCGCGGGGCAGGCGCAGGCGGGGCACGCCGGGTCCGAACGCGACGAAGGTGGCGTCAAGCTCTTCGGGTCCCGGCAGATAGCCATGCATTCCCCGCGTCTTTGTGTCGGTAACCCAGGGACCTGTGGCGTTGGACCCAGCCGTAAACCCTGGGGCGAGGCTGATCGCCGCAAAGGCGTGAGGATAAGCCTTCCACTTGGCAAGCTCCTCCTTCTCCAGCACATGCTGGATCCCCCACTGGCTCCGGCCGCTTAACACCTTGAGGGTGCTCACTACCAGCGATTGAGACTCCTGATCGTTTGGATCACGCGCCACAAAGGCAATCGACCCGCCGTTGCTGTGCGCAGCCACCTTCCAACCCGAGGGATTGTCGGGAGTGGCGGCGAGACCGAGGCTGGACAGGAGTGCCTTGCCGTGGAAGGCGCGGCGGACGGGGAGGAAGCCATGATCGCTGATGATGATCCAGCGTGTCTCCTGCTCGAGTCCTGCCCGCTTCACTTCCGCCCGGAGCTCGCCGATGCACTGGTCGATCAGCTCGAGCGCGTGAAGCGCCTCTTTGCTCTCCGGGCCGAAATCATGCTGCTCATGATCGAGGTCGATGAGGTGAAGAAGCAACAGGTGCGGCTTTTTGGTCCGAATCAGGAACTTCGCCGCCGCCGTCCGTGCGCGGTCGTCCTGGCGCCCGGCTTTGAGCTTCGCGTATTCCTTCTCGAACTCCGCCATGAGCGCCGGCGAGTTCAGCGCCCGCTGGAGCATCACGTCGTTCTCCGTACGCAGCTCACGGTATTCGGGGAAGTTATAGTCGATCGGAGCCCCAACAGTAACCGGCCACGA
>JADGHK010000722.1 GCA_019686145.1 Bryobacteraceae bacterium
CGGTAACCCGCCCGCGGACGCAATTAACTTCCGGATCCACGAAATCTTCACCACGCGGCCGCCTTCGGGCCGGTATTCCACTCTCGCCGCCTGGGAAGCGCGCAAGGCATCCTTGCTGTCCTACCTCCGTTCCGCTCTTCCGACACAGACCGACGAGGGCATCACCGTCCGCACCGATCTTCGCATCCCGAAGCAGGTCCAGGGCAAGGTTCCCGCAATCCTGTACATCGCCTCCGACGGCGAGGACATGGCGTACATTAACAGCCTGCTCTCCGGCGTTCACAGGAGGAACGAAGCCGTGCGAATGGTCGTCTGGCCACGCGGTGTAGGCGAAGTGCCGTGGCCACGGTCCTTCTGGAAGGACACGCTGCGCAACGCGATGCATACGGGCCAAACTGTCGACTCAATGCGGCTTCGGGATGTGCTCACCGCCTTCCGGCAGCTTACCCAAGTCAAGGAGGTGGACCCGGACCGGATCATGGTGGCTGGCAGGGGAATCAGCGGAGCGCTCGGCCTATACAGTGCGATTCTGGAGCCCCGGATTCACCAGGTGACCCTGATCGAACCTCCGGTGAGCCACCGGGAGGGCCCGATCTTTCTCGGCATTCTCCGCCACACCGACTTGCCGGAGGCGGCAGGACTGCTTGCTCCGCGCAGATTGAATTTCTACGGCCGCATCCCCACCGAATACGAATACACCAAGCACATCTACGAGCTTCACGGAAAGCCTGATCACATATTCCTAACCATGAATTTGGAGTATGTGTTGATGGGACGCTACGACCACAACATGGCGTCGGGCCTTTGAGGATCCGGAAGGTTATCCTGAAAGATCGCGCACATTTGCATGATTCGCATCTTTCGGTCAATCTGGATCTGGTTCGCTACTGCTGCCCTTGTGATCCTGTGGGTGCCAGTGCTGTGGGTCGTACTCCTGCTGGATCGGGACCCGACCCGGCGGCGTACCGCCCGGTGGTTCCGCCGTCTTGGCCCTCTCGTCGCTAAGGTCAATCCCTGGCGGCTCCATATCACTGGGCTGGAGAATCTGGATCGCAGCCGGGTCTACGTGATCGTCAGCAACCATCAGTCGCTCGCCGACATTCCCTTGGTGGCTCATATCGAGGTGGACGCGAAATGGATGGCGAAGGCCGAGCTTTTTCGCTTTCCTGTCGTCGGGTGGATGATGCGGATCTCCAAAGATGTGCCGGTCCAGCGAGGCGACCGCCGCAAAGGAGCCCAGGCGCTTCTGCAGGCTGCCCGGTTCCTGCACCAAAACTACTCGATCATTTTCTTTCCGGAAGGGACACGCTCCCGGGACGGGCAGGTTCTCCCGTTTAGCGAGGGGCCCTTTCAGCTCGCGATCCGGGAGCAGGTCCCAGTGCTTCCGCTGGTCGTCGAAGGTTCTGGCAGCGCGCTGCCGCGTAACACGTGGATTTTTGGTGAAACCCAGGACATTCACCTTCGGGTGCTCCCGCCTGTTTCCGTCGAAGGGTGGGACGTAAAGCAATCGGGGGAACTGCGCGATCTCGTCCGGCAGAAGATTATCGACGAGCTTGAGCAGATTCGGAGAGGATCGCAGGAGTTCGTGCGAAGCTGAAATCGCCGGTAGGGGAGAGAATTGGCGGGGGCGCCGCCGCAACCGGGATGCCGGCCAATCGCGGCGGCCTTGTGCCAAACTATTTACGAACCGCTTCCAGGTCGAGAGTAATCGTCACTTCCTCGCCGATGGCCACACCTCCGGTTTCCAGAACCTGATTCCACGCCAAGCCCCAGTCTTTCCGGTTCAGCGACGTGGTGGCAGTTGCGCCGATGCGCCTGTTCCCCCACGGGTCTTTGATTTCGGGCGACACAGAATTCACGGTGAGCACCACTGGCTTTGTGACGCCGTGCATGGTCAGGTCGCCGCGAATCTGAAGCTTGCCGCCCTGTTTGCTGAACCGGGTGCTCTTGAACGTGATCGTCGGGAACTTGGCAGCGTCGAAGAAATCCGCGCTCTTCAGATGCGCGTCGCGTTTGGGTTCTCTTGTGCTGATCGTATTCACATCAATCGTTGCCTCGACCTTCGACGCAGCCAGATTGTCCGGGTCGTAGACAATGGTGCCCTCCATTTTCGTGAACTCACCCTTGACGTTCGAGATCATCAGGTGGCGCACGCTGAACTGTGCGGACGAATGAGAGGAGTCAATCGTGTAAGTCGCGGGCTCGGCGGCTGCGCCTCCCGCGATCACAAGCAAGGCTCCTACTGCACCAGCCAGAGCCCTG
>JADGHK010000723.1 GCA_019686145.1 Bryobacteraceae bacterium
CCGCACAACAGCGCAGGCTTAGTGGAAAGTGGTCACCGGCTGGACCGCCTCACGGAGCGCTTCCTTTGATCTCCGTGCCCAGACGCCCAGCAGCACGCATCCCACAACGATCAAGCCCAGCGAGAGACCAATCCAGAGGCCTCGAATTCCCCAACCTCCTGCAAACCCGAGGGCATACCCGGCCGGCAGGCCGATTGCCCAGTGCCCGAACAGGTTTGTCAACATGGGAGTCCGGGTGTCTCCAAAGCCGCGAAGAGCCCCTGTCGCGACCACCTGAAGGCCGTCGAAGAGCTGGAATAGAGCGGCGATCATCAGGATGGACATTCCCATTGTGATCACCGTTCGGTCCGCGGTAAAGATCTGGAGCCAATGCCGGGGAAAGAGGAAGAACGACAGGCCCGCCATCGCCATGAAGCTTGCGCCGAGGAGGAGCGATGTCCACCCCGCCCTGCGGGATCCCGCCGGATCCCTTCGGCCCACTGCCTGCCCGACGCGCACCGCGGCTGCCGAGGCGATGCCGAGAGGCACCATGAACGTGACGGTCGCAATGTTCAGCACAATCTGATGAGCGGCGAGCGACACAGGGTTCGTACGCGCGGCGAGAGCGGTCGCGGCGCCGAATACGCCAACCTCCAGCGTCATCTGAAGGGAGGCCGGCAGGCCGAGGCTCATCAACCGCCGGAAGATCCGGATGTCCGGCCGAAGCGAGATGCGGAACAAACCCATGTGTGCCCGCCGATCATGCAGGATCGCTGCCACGATCAGGACACCCGCCATGTAGACTCGCGAAAGGCACGTTGCCCATCCGGCCCCCACCACCCCGAGTTTCGGAGCACCCAGGTTGCCATAGATCAGCATCCAGTTGACGAGAGCGTTGATCAGGTTGGCGCTGATCAGCGCAAACATCACAACCCGAACCTGATTCATCGCCTGCAGGTAGCGCCGGAAAGCGGCATAGAGAAGCAACGGAAGCGTGCTCCACGTCACGGCCTTGAGATATGCGACCGCTTCGGGCAGAACATGGGCGTGGATGTCCAGAGCGGGCAAGCACGGTATCATCAGCCACACCAGGCCCATCAGGACCGGCGCAACGAGGAAACTCAGGTACACGCCGTGCAGCAGCGAGCGGTTGCACTCTTCGAGTCTGCCTGCGCCAAACGCCTGCGAGACAAGGGTGTCGAGCCCCAGAAGCAAACCCATGCCAAAGATGCCGATGCTGTAAAAGAGAATACTTCCCAGACCAACAGCGCCAATCGCCCCGGCTCCAACCCGTCCTACCATGACCGTGTCCACCACAGCCATTCCCACCCAGGCGAGCTCCGCCAGGACGACAGGGCCCGCCAGAGAAAGCATTGGCCCTATCTCTTGCCGAACGGCACGTCGGATGGATGTTGAGCGCACACCACCATCATCGGAGATTCGGCGCGGCCTGCGCCAGCTCAGGTGGTGAGAGCCAGCCTTTCTGTAAGAGCCGGGATCGCCGCCGCTATGACGTCTTCAATCTTTTCGACGAAGACAAACTCAAGATCCTTGCGTGCGTAGTCCGGCACCAGGCGGAGGTCTTTCTCGTTGGGTTTAGGAAGGATAATTCGATGGATGCCGGCTCTCCGCGCGGCGAGCACCTTTTCCTTGATGCCGCCGATCGGCAGCACCAAACCAGTCAGCGTAATCTCGCCAGTCATCGCGGTATCGCCGCGCACCGGGTTGCCCGTATAGACCGACGCCAGCGCAACGGCCGCCGTGACGCCTGCCGACGGGCCATCCTTTGGAATCGCGCCCGCTGGCACGTGAATATGGACGCCTGCCTTGCTGAACTTCTCCCTGTCGATGCCCAATTCATCCGCATGCGCCCACACATAACTCTGTGCCGTGCGCACCGACTCCTGCATGATATCGCCGAGCTGTCCGGTCAGCGTAAGTCCCTTGCCGTCCGGCAGTAGGGTGGCTTCGATATACAGAACCTCGCCCCCGGACTCCGTCCACGCGAGCCCCGTAGCAACGCCTGGAGGCAGCGACCGCCGCACCTTCTCAAGCATGAAGATTTCGGGACCGAGCATGTCGGGCAGATCGTCCTGGGACACAACCACGCGTTCTGTTCGGCCCTCGGCAAAGCGCAAGGCCACCTTCCGCGCGATCCTTGCAATCTGCCTCTCCAACTGGCGCAGCCCCGCCTCGCGCGTGTAGCGTGCGATGATCGTCTCCAGCGTCGAATCGGGGAACTCAATCTGATCCGGCTTCAGTCCGGCTTCCTTGACCTGCTTC
>JADGHK010000724.1 GCA_019686145.1 Bryobacteraceae bacterium
TGAATGGCAGCGGGCTCGCCGTGGGCCGGACCTGGGTGGCGATCGTCGAGAACTACCAGCAGGCCGACGGCTCCGTCGTTATTCCCGAAGCGCTGCGCCCGTACCTGAACGCGGAGCGCATCGACCCGAAGGGTGCGCTCGTCTAGCTCGCACTAAGCCATAGACAGGCGCAGCAGACTGTACGATTGCGCGGGAAGCTTCACGCGCATCGTCGATCCCGGCGCCGGCGGCTCCAATCGCTGCGGCGTCACCGCCTGCGGATTCTCGAACGTGTTGGCCGCCTTGAGGTTCCTGCCTGTCAGCGTCTCAAAGCCGGTAACGCGGCGTGGAGCGACATCGCGGAAGTGGAGGGTTACCTCCCTTTCCCGGGCAAGGTCGCGATTCAGGGCGAACAGGCAGCAGGACTTCGACGAGGCATCGAACGTCGCTACCGCGTCGACGTAAGGAACAACGGTCGTGTTTCGCCCGGAAAGCTCGTACGTCTCCGAGTCGACGACGATATCCAGGACGTTTCCCCGGGCGTGAGCCAGAGCCCAGGCATACGGGTAGTAGATGGTTTGCCGGTACATGCCCGTCGGGCTGGTCATGATGGGAGCGATGACGTTCACCAGCTGAGCGAGGCAGGCGATCTTTACTCGGTCGGAACGCCGCATCAGCGAGTTGAGCAGACCGCCGACGAGCAGCGCGTCTTCCAGGTTGTACTGTTCCTCCAGAAGCCGTGGCGCCTCCTGCCGGTTGCCGTTGCCGTCCCGCGCCCGATACCAGACGTTCCACTCGTCGAACGAAAGCCAGAGCTTTTTCGGGGATTTCAAACGCCCTCGTACGTAATCGCACACTGCGACGACCTGGTCGATCTGGCTTTCCATGTTCAGGTTCAGTGCGAGATAGCGCTGCGCCTCGCCTTTCGTCTCAGATTGCTCCGCGTTGCTGTAATAGCAGTGGAGGCTGATCGCGTCCACTACGCCGTAGCACTCTTCGAGCACCTGGCGGTCCCACTCGAGGAACGTGCTCATTCCGGGATTGCTCGATCCACACGCGATCAACTGCAGTGAGCGGTCCACCATGCGCATCTGGCGGGCTGCGTCGGTCGCCTTCCGGCCGTACTCGACCGCGGTCATGTGCCCGATCTGCCATGGGCCGTCCATCTCGTTGCCGAGGCACCAGTAGCGAACATTGTGGGGTTTCTCGTAGCCGTGCTGCCGCCGGAGGTCGGACCATTTCGTTCCACGCTCCAGGTTGCAGTACTCTACCAGCGCCGCGGCGGCTTCGGGGGTCCCTGTCCCAAGATTCGCGGCCAGCAGAGGCTCGGCACCGACCGCCCGGCACCATTCAATGAATTCATTCGTTCCGAACTGGTTTGTCTCAATCGAGTTCCAGGCGCGTTCCAGCACGCGCGGGCGCTTGTCGCGCGGCCCGACGCCATCAAGCCAGTTGTAGCCCGATACGAAGTTCCCTCCGGGATAGCGGACGATCGGGACGCCTAGCTGTTTAATCTCCTGCAGGACATCCTTGCGGAAACCCCGTTCGTCGGAGAGTCGCGAGCCCGGTTCATAAATGCCGCCATAGATAGCGCGGCCAAGGTGCTCCAGGAACGATCCAAAGAGACGGCGGTCAAGGATGGCGCGGCTACGTTCCGTATCGAGGAGTATGCGAGCCGGCCGCGGTCCAGGCTGAGCCCACAGGCGGGCCGCCGCGACGGCAGCCAGAGAGCTTCGTAACACTTGACGGCGAGTGAGGTCCATGGCGAGAACGTAGCGTATCGCGGCGCGGGCGGGCGATGCAAGGGGCCTACTCGTAGCGGAGCGCCACGACGGGGTCGAGGCGGGCCGCTTTGCTGGCGGGCCAGATGCCAAAGAAGATGCCGATACCCACCGAGACAAACACGCCGAGCGCTACAGCCCAGAGAGGGACAGCCGTAGGCAGATTCGGGAACAGGATCCCGGCGCAGAACGAGATCATCCAGCCGAGCAGCATCCCCAACAGACCGCCGAGCCCGGTAAGTACGACTGCTTCGGTCAGAAACTGAAGGATGATGTCCGAGCGCTGTGCTCCGACCGCCTTGCGGACGCCGATCTCTTTGGTCCGTTCCGTAACCGAGACCAGCATGATATTCATCACACCGATGCCGCCCACGAGGAGCCCGATGGAACTGAGTACGATCATGACGATCGCTGTCACCGACGTCACCTTGCGGAAGTCCTCGAGCATCTGCTCGGCCGTGGACATGCCGAAATTGTCCGGGGCGTCGTGCGGGAC
>JADGHK010000725.1 GCA_019686145.1 Bryobacteraceae bacterium
TTCCTCCAGCCACCACGCCCGCAGCGCTTTCTATATAGCTCACCACCGTGGAGGTTCCGGCCAGAGAGCCGAACAGCGTGGCGCTCGCATCCGAGAGCAGGATCTGGTTGAGCCTGGGAATGCGATTCGCCTGGTCAAACAGCTTTGCCTTCTTCCCTACCCCTATGAGCGTACCAATGTTGTCGAACAGGTCGACGAACAGGAACACGAAGACAATCTCGAGCAGACCCAGTTGAAGCGCGCCCTTCAGATTGAGGCGGAACATCGTGCCGCCGAGCTCGGAGAGGCTGAAGTACCGAGGCGACCACTTCACGAGCCCGAAGGAGATCGCCACACAGGCGGTTGCAAGGACCCCGATCAGCATGGCTGCCCGCACCCGCCAGGAAAGCAGCACCGCCGTGAGCAGCAGGCCGAAGAGGGCCAGCATGGTGTGCGGGTTGGAAAGATCGCCCAGAGCGACCGTCGTCGAAGGGCTGGCAACGATCAATCCGGAATTGCGAAATCCGATGAGGGCAATGAAGATGCCGATTCCGACGGCGACGGCCGCGTATAGCTGAGGCGGGATCGCGGAAAGGATGAGCTGGCGAACGCCAACGGCGGTCAGCAGCAGAAAGGCGACGCCGGACAGGAATACGGCCGCGAGCGCCACTTCCCAGGAGAGACCCATTCCGCCGACCACCGTATAGGTGAAGTAAGCGTTGAGGCCCATTCCGGGCGCGAGGGCGATCGGGTACCGTGCCAGTACTCCCATCAGGATGCTTCCGAATGCGGCGGACAGGCACGTCGCCGCCATCACGGCCGGATAAGGCATACCGGTCTCGGAGAGCATCGAAGGGTTTACAAAGACGATGTAGGCCATCGTGACGAACGTGGTAAAACCCGCCAGGATCTCCGTTCGCCAGTCCGTTTTGAGCTTGTCGAACTCGAAATACCGTTCTAGCTGTGCACGCACCCCGCCAGTATACAGGGAACTTTCCTGCGCACGGCATCGTTTCCACGAGTGCGGTTAATATCGGACTGCGAGGGCCGTCTGTATGAGTGATGAAGCATCGGCAGGGCAACAAACCGGTTCGGTCGGCGCCGGCGACCCGCCGGGCGGGCAGGATGGGAGGGAAGGCTTGATCACAGCCGCCCGCGTTTCTGGTGCAGAAGCTGCGCCAGCCGTTCGGGAAGTTGCGGATCTGGACATCGAGGCCCTCTTCCGCGATTATCATGCGATGGTTTTCCGGGCAGCTTATCGGGTGACCGGCAGTGCGGCGGACGCCGAGGACGTCCTCCAGACCGTGTTCCTTCGACTGGTGCGCCGCGCCTCCGATTCCGAGCCAACGGTCAACGTCGAAAGCTACCTTCGGCGGGCGGCGGTGAATGCAGCCGTCGACCTCCTCCGTTCCCGCCAGGTGATTCGCGCCGTTTCGCTGGATGACGTGGAGCCCCGGGAACTGAAGCAGGACGATGTCGCATCGCCCGAACGGGCTCAGAGTTCGGCTGAATTACGGGACTGGCTCCGCCGGACGATCGCCACGCTAAGCCCGCGTGCCGCTGAAATCTTCACACTCCGTTTTTTCGAGGGTAAGGCAAATCCGGAAATTGCGGAGATGCTGGGCACGACAACGTCGACTGTTGCAGTCACGTTACACAGGACCAAAGAGCGGATCCAGAACGAGTATCGAGCACTGATGGGAGAAGGCAAATGAAACTCGAGCACGAGTCCTTCGACCCGGCCCTGGAGCGGGCCATTCAGGAAATTCATGACGAGCCGGTCGATCGCGCCGTCATTGAAGCTGCCGCCGGGCGAGTATGGTCCCGGATTTCGGCTGAACTGAAGCCATCGGGCGGCGTGATCCGCGGCTGCGCCGGCTTTCAGGCACTGATCCCGGACTACGTCTCCGGACGTCTGCCTGAAGCCTCGGCTTTGCTGCTCAAAGATCATACGCACGAGTGTGTCTCGTGCCGAAAGCGGTTGGACGCTGCATCAGGCCGCGTTGTGGAGATGAAGGCGGCGCCAGCACAGAACGCGAAGCGGCCGGCGGCGCGGCGCCTGATGCGATGGGCGGTCGCTGCGGCGTTCACGCTGGGCGTGGGATTCACAGCGTGGAATGTGGTCAATACGCTGCCTGCGCCCGGCCGGGCGCAAGCGACGGTTGAATGGGTGAACGGCGGCGTCTACCAGGTATCGAATGATCGGTCGGTACCGCTCCAGCCTGGGGAGATCCTGCCGGCAGGCGCGGAGATTCGGACTGGAAAGGATTCGGGTG
>JADGHK010000726.1 GCA_019686145.1 Bryobacteraceae bacterium
CGGGTGCGGCGGGGGATCGGGAGCGCGCAGGCCGGACTGGAGGAAATGAAGCAGTTTTTGGAGGAACTGGGCATCAGCCCCGATGACTGCCGCTTTGAGGACGGCTCCGGACTCTCCCGGCTGACGATCGTGACACCAAGAGCCATCACGACCCTATTAACAAAGATGGCAATGTCGCAGTACGCCGAAGCGTGGCGTTCCTTCCTTCCAGTCGGCGGAGTCGATGGCACTTTAGAGAAGAGGTTTGTGGAAGACGCAGCCAATGTGACCGTACGCGCCAAGACCGGCACGTTGAGCCACGTCGCCGGATTATCCGGCTACGCCGAAGGGAAGAATGGCGCGCCAATTGTCTTCTCAATCCTCGTGAACAACTTCCGCGAGCCTTCTTCCGAGGTACGTTCACTGATTGATAAAATTACAGTGTTGATCGCAAGTGCGAGGTAAGACGTTATGCCTATCTACGAATACCGTTGTGAGGACTGCGGGACGAAGTTCGAGAAGCTGGTGAGAGGAACGTCCGACACAGCCACCCTTGCATGTCCCTCCTGTGGTGAGTCACACCTCAATCGAGAGCTTTCAACATTTGCCGCTCATCCCAGCCACGGGAACCAGTCCGCTTCGTTCGAGGGCGGGTGCCCGTCGGGCATGTGCCGCACTCCGGAGCTTTGCGGACGGAATTAAGACCTTAACGGTTGACTTTCCCTTTTTATTCGCCCACAATTGACCCGAGGGACGATTGTGGCGCTAACGAAGAGACAGAAGGAAGTCCTCGATTTCATCGCCTCTTTTGTAGAGGAGCACGGCTATAGCCCGAGCTATGAAGAGGTTGCGGCCGGTCTGCGGCTGGCGTCGCTCGCGACTGTGCACAAGCACATTTCGACCCTGGAGGCGAAGAACTATCTCCGCCGGGGCTACAATCAGAGCCGCAGCGTGGAGCTGACGCCGCGCTACCAGCAGGAACTGCAGCAACGCCGAAGCGAGCAGGCTCTGGAGTTTCCGCTGGCAGGCCGGATTGCGGCAGGATCTCCGGTGGAAGCGATTCCCGGACAGGACAAGCTGGTCCTCTCCGACTTTGCCGGACACGCCGACACGTACGCCCTGGAAGTGCGCGGCGATTCGATGATTGACGACCACATCTGCAGCGGCGATTACGTTCTCGTGGAGCGGATCACCGAACCCCGTGACGGAGACATCGTCGTGGCGCTGGTCAATGGCACGGAAGCAACGCTCAAGCGCTTCTATCGCGAGCCCAATGGCATGGCGCGGCTCCAGCCAGCGAATGCTGCCATGGAGCCGATCCTGGTCCCCTTGTCGGCCTTACAGATTCAGGGCCGAGTCCTCGCCGTTCTTCGAAAGTATCGTTGAGGCGCGCGTCCCGGCGCCTCAGCTGGCGACCTGGATGCCTCTGAGCTTCCTGGCTCGAATTTCTGCCTCGGCACGCAACCAGTCCTCCAAGGCGTAGCCGTGCACGCCCCCTCGCATCTCCCAGTAGGAGTAGGCGAGCTTTGCGATCTCTTCGCGCTCCGCTTCCAGATCAAACGTGACGGCGGCAGCCAGATTGGTCATGGATTCCCTTGTTTCGCTCGCGCTGGCCTCCTGCATTCCTTTAGGGCTTGCCGGAGCAGGTTCCGGAGCGGGTGCAGGAGCGGCTGCAGCCACGGGTGCGGATTGCGGCGTGTTTGCGTCGGTTTGATCGGCAATCCTGGCGGAGGACTTTGCTGTCCGCTTTGCGGGAGCCTTGTGGGTGGCCGCCGCTGCCGGTCTTGTAGCCTTTGCCGGCGCGGCCATCTTTGCAGCGGCGGGCGCCGCCGCATTTTCCGATTTCACAACAGGTTCCTTCTCAGCGTTGCGTTTTTTGGCCATTTTCGAAGTGTTTCCTCACAATTTCCTTTATAAAGCCAGCCCTACAACATTCCTGGTAAAAAATGTTTGACAATACCGTGAAGGGATCATGATTGGCGAGACGATCTGGATTCCCTTCGAAACAAACGAGCCATTGCCGCCCCGCCGCGGCAAGCGGATCTTACGCGGCGGGAAAGCTTAGCGACCGTAAGCAACGCCGCTGCCCGGTCTGCCATCCTGGGCAGTTGCCGGCAGGCAGACGCATTTTCTAGGACTTAGGAGCAGCCCCGGCAAGCGCCTCTAACAAGGATCGAGCTATCGACTGTGCGTCTCCGAAGGCTTGGAGGTATCTCTGGAACTGGCGGTTGAGCTGGAGCGCCTCGCCGGGCGAGAGCCGGGAGCGGATGATCAT
>JADGHK010000727.1 GCA_019686145.1 Bryobacteraceae bacterium
ACGGTCCGTCCACATGAGCGTGCCGCCGGGAAGCCCCACCGTGCTTGCCTCCACAATAGGCACGTAGCTTTTAGGGAACAACGGACTGACCATATTCATAGCGCCGTCCGGAACCACAATGCTCCCCGTGCCGATATCGAACATGGAAATCCGGTTGTTGACCTCCCTCCAGGGAGCGTGCAGCTCGTAACGAAGTCCGGCTTGAACGGTCAGCCGGCTTGTCAGTTTGATGTCGTCAGTTACAAAGAAGTCGTACTGCCAGCGCTGCCGGTCGACGCGGACGGGAGCAAAGGCGCGGGCCGCGCTGGTCGGGATACCGAGCAGGAAATCGGCGTAGGGATGCCCCTGATCGGCGAAGCCTCCGCTCGTGAAACGATTCGAGAAACTGACGTTGCCGAAGAGGTTGGGGTTCGCCGTCATGTCATCCCATTCGATGCGGCTGATGTTAAAGCCGGCCTTAAAGTTGTGCTTGCCACGGAACCAGCTGACGTGGTCCTGAAATTCGTGGAGATAGTTCCGGTAGCCAGGCCGGGTGTAGTCGACTTGCGTAATCGGCGTAAGTCCAATGCCGACCCAGTTCACTTTCAACAAACCGCTGATGTTCGGCAGATCCGGCGCCAGCCCCTGAAGTCCAAGAGCGTTGACCACTTCGAGCCCGTTTCGGGGTCCTTCAATTGGGTTGTTGTTGAGAGCAACTCCCCAGCGGAACTCGTTCAGAAGCGTCGGCGAGAACATGTGCGTGTAAGAGATCGTGGCGGCGCGGTTATCTCGCTGCTGGTATCGCTGACCGATAGTCGGCAGGTTGCCCTCGTAGGGGCGGTTGTATAGCCGGTGCCAGGTGAAGCGGCCGTAAATGGAATCCTGCTCGGAGAAGGGATGGTCAATCCTGACTACGTGATTCGTCGACGGATCCCGCGGCCGGATCTTCATTTCGCGGTAGTTTTGGGACTGCAGCACGCTGGCATTCCCAAAGTTCGGCAGAGGGTAAAACTCATCCTGAATCTTTTGCGAGGTCGAATTGATGCGGCTTGCCGGAATTTGATTATTCGGAAAAGGATTCCCTGAGGACGGATCGTAGATCGTTGTCGACAGGCCGGAGAAATCCCCGCGGCGCCAGGGCTCGAGCGGCACAGTCGGATTCAGCAACTCCTGAATTGCGCTGCCGCGCGAGGTTTCAAGCGAGTAGAAAAAGAAGGAGCGATTGCGCCCGTTATAGATCTTCGGGATCACGATGGGTCCGCCGAGGCTCGCCCCGGGGAAATGGGAAATGCCTGTGCCGCGCTCGAGCGCAAACGGATTCCGCGCGCGGAACCATGGAGTCGAATAGTAGTCGAACGCCGAGCCGTGAAGCTCGTTCGTTCCCGACTTGGAGACGATCGTCACCTGGCCGATGGTGCCGAATTCCGCTGTGTTGTTTGCGATGTCAATCTTCACTTCCTGGAACGATTCGATGTAATTTGCCAGCGGCCCGATCTGCGTTTCGGACACGCCGTCGCTCATCGTCGTTCCATCGATAGCCCAGTGCGCCTGATTCGTCCTGCTTCCGGCAAAGCGAATGGTGCTGCTGCCGCCGCCAGCCTGGAGGACGTTCGGTGAGAGAGCCAGAAACGCCCATACTCCGCGAGTATTCAAGGGCAGGGTCTTGAGCATCACCGCGTTTTTCCCGTCGCTGATGCGCGCCATCTCCGTCTCGATCAAAGTAGCTCCCGCCGACACTTCGACGGACGTCTCCACAGCCCCCACCTGCAAGGTGATATTGATGCGGCGTACGTCGCGGGACGCCAGTACGATATTGCGAGCGACGAACTCCTTAAAGCCGGGCGCTTGCGCACGGAGTTCGTAGGCACCTTCTTTGAGCTGAGGAATTGTAAAGTTTCCAGTCTCGTTCGTCATCGCCTCCGAGGCGATGCCCGTCTCAACCGATGTAACCGTGACCTTTGCTCCGCTGATGATGGCGCCGGTCGGATCCACAGCCGTGCCGGTAATGCTGGCGAAGGTAGTTTGCGACCGGGCCGGAGCCGCCCCACTCGCGAGCAAAATCGCGAGCGCCACCGTTCCCCTGGTAAGTGACATGGGACACCTCGCTGATATTGCACTAGCGGTACTACTTTCCGGCGACTATAGCATGTTTTCCCACTGCAGAGAATGGTTTTCTGATTGGTCTTCCGCCCCATCGAACTCACCCCCGGAAAATGCCGGCAGTAAGAGATTTATCTTGATTCTTCATCCTGTTACAGATGTTACGGCGTATGAC
>JADGHK010000728.1 GCA_019686145.1 Bryobacteraceae bacterium
TCCAGGAAGCCTTCGTGCGGAAGATCGTCACAGAGTTGAAAGACTTCGACAACGTCATCTACGAGATCTGCAACGAACCCTATTTCGCGGGCGTTTCCCCGGAATGGCAGCGCCGCATCTCATCGATCATCGTCGACACTGAGAAAGGACTGAAAACACAGCACCTGATCGCGCAGAACATCGCCAACCACTTCGCGGACATCCGGGACCCGGATCCGAACGTGGACATCTTCAACTTCCACTATGCGCGTCCGCCGGTCGCCGTCGCGCGGAACTGGAATCTGCGCAAGCCGATCGGCTACGACGAATCCGGCTTTGACGGCGCACACGACTCGGTCTATCGCATCCAGGCGTGGGATTTACTGCTTGCGGGGGGATCGCTCTTCAACAACCTCGACTATTCGTTCGCTGTCGGCTACGAGGACGGAACGTTTGAATATCCCCCATCCCAGCCGGGCGGCGGCAGCGTGCAATACCGGAAGCAGCTCGCAACGCTGCGGCGCTTCCTGACCAGCTTTAACTTCCTTCGCATGATGCCCGCCGACAATCTCATCGTCAGCGGAGTTCCCCGGGAAGCTTCAGCCCGCGCCCTCTCCGAACAGGACAACGCCTTCGCTATCTATCTGCACCACGGTAAGGTCTTGCGCGGCTACCGCCCTCAATATGCAGTGGGCACGAACGAAGAACGCATCGCTTTGGGCTTGAATCTTCCGGCTGGATCCTGGCGCGTACGTTGGTGGAATCCGAAAACAGGCAGGATCGACAAGGAGGAGACATTTGAGCATGGCGGCGGGGTTGCAACACTGGCCTCGCCGCCTTATCGGGAAGATATTGCGCTGGAGTTGAGGAAATAGCGTCTAGACGTCGCACAGCTCGACGGCTTCCGCAAGCGACTTGAGCGGCTCGCGCTTCGGTACAAATTCGTGGGCCATGTACCCTTGGAAGCCGAGTTCGATGATTGCCTTTGTGATGGCCTTGTAGTTCAGTTCCTGCGTGTCGTCGATCTCATTACGGCCGGGATTGCCGCCCGTGTGGTAGTGCCCGATGTACTGTGCGTTTTCGCGGATGGTGCGGATTACATCACCTTCCATGATCTGCATGTGGTAGATGTCGTACAACAGCTTTACGTTGGGCGAGTTCACCCGCTTCACCACTTCCACGCCCCAGGCCGTCCGGTCGCACATATAGTCCGGATGGTCCACCTTGCTGTTGAGTAGTTCCATCACCACGAGGATGCCCTTGTCTTCGGCCATCTTCTTGATCCGGTTAAGGCCGATGACGCAGTTCTCCAAACCCTCTTCGTCGGACATCCCGCGCCGGTTGCCGGAGAATACGATGACGCTTGGAATCTTCTCCTTCGCGGCATGGTCGAGGATGTCCCGCATCCTCTTTTCGATGGCGTCGTGATTTTCCTTCCTGTTGAAACCGTCGGTGATCGTTGTAGGGCCGGGGACAACGGTAGGAACCAGGCCGTACTTCTTTGCGATGGGCCACTCCTTTGGGTTCAGAAGGTCGATCGCCTGAATGCCAAGGCGCGCCGCTTCCCGGCAAAGATCTTCGGTCGGGATCTTGTTGTAGCACCACCGGCACACCGACTGCTTAATCCGGCCCTTTCGCTGGATCGGCTGCTGCGCCTGCACGGCGCCCGTCAATGCTGCCGCTCCAACACCTGCCGCCGACACAAACTGTCTCCGATTCATGTGGACCTCCTAGAAATCGATCGCCACCACTTCGTGGTCGAGGATGGAAGGCACAACCGCTTCGACCACTCCATTCCGATAAGTATGCTTCAGGGGCTGGCCCGCCGTCAGCAAGTGCACTTTGCGGGGGCGCAAGCCCTGCTCCAGCCGAATCCGGACGCGCTGTTCGCCGATCGGGATCAGCTCGCGGAACGGGCCTTTCATCGTCATTGGATTCGTCAGGTTGACCAGATGCACCGTCATCGACTCTTTCTGACGCCAGACGGTCACGTCGAGCAGACCCGGACCCACAACTTCCGCCGGATGCGGCTCGTTCGCCGCCCAGTCTACCGCGTTGCGCAGCAGCTTGCCATGATCCACGCTGAGCACTTCCCAGAACGTGCGATCAATGTCCCAAGGGAAGTACACCACCCTTCCTCTTCCGTGTTCGCGCACGTACAGTTCCGGACCGCCTTTCTCCGTCTGACGGGGATAGACCTCCTCCATCGGCAGATCGGGGTATGACGGGATCAACGTGAGGGGTGGGTTGGGGAAGGGGACCGAAGGCTCAGT
>JADGHK010000729.1 GCA_019686145.1 Bryobacteraceae bacterium
CGTGACGTTTGCGCATATGGCCTGGAAGACGAATCTGATGACCGTCACGAATGATATCTACCCCGTCTCTGTCGTCGGATCCGTCTCCGGGATCGTGGCTTTTGGCAGCGGACTGGGAGGGACGCTCTTTACCAATCTGACGGGGCATATCGTTCAGAATTTCTCGTACGAGGGCATCTTCATCGTGATGGGGTTCCTTCATCCCGCCGGATACCTGATCTATCGCCTCCTTGTGCGGGGGCCGATCGCGAGCGCCGCCCCTGGGACAGCTGCGGCCCCGCTGCCGGGAACCTCCGCCGCCGCCGGATAATCTGTCAGAAAACTGGACCTCTAAAATTTCTTGCTTTACATGCCTTCCTCCTTCGGGTACGTTTGATATTGAGGAATCCACCTTGGAACTGGCGCGACTGAAGCGGGAACGTGCAGTAGATGCGGTGTATTCTGCGTTGCGGCAAGCGATCTTGAGCCGCGTGTTTCGCTCCGGCGAGCGATTGCACGTGGAAGAGCTTGCGGATAAGCTCGGCGTCAGCCTGACGCCGGTACGCCAGGCGATTCAGCAGTTGGCAGTCGAAGGCCTGGTGGAGGTAAAGCCTCGGAGCGGAACATTTGTGGCCAGCCTGTCCGTTCAGGATGTCGAAGAGACCTTCGATCTGCGCTGTGCCCTGGAGTGCCTTGCCGCCGAGCGCGCAATCGAGAAGATTTCCGCGAAGGAAATTCGCGAGCTCAAGCAGTTGCTGCGCGCGCTGAAGCGCCCGGTGCGAACGGAAAAGGATCAGAAGCGCCACGAAGCCGACAATTTGGAGTTCCACATGATCCTCCTCCGCGCCTCGGGAAACAGGCGGCTCCTCGAAATGTACGAGGGCCTGAACGCCCATATCAAAATCGCGCGGATTCATGCGGCCGACACGGACTGGATCACCCGGCTTCAGGACGAGCGCGCCGAGCACGAGGCGATCGTGGCGGCCCTCGAAAAGAAGAACAAGGATCAACTGGTTCAGGCGATTCGAAAGCACATCTTTCGCGCACGGGATGCGCTCATCGCGGCTCTTCGCCAGAACGCAAATCAGGCAAACGCCTGAGCATTCCACAGGTGAAAATCCGTACTGTAGAGGCAATCCCTGTACGGCTCGCCCGCGACCTGGCGGCCGCGTCCGGCACTGCCGGCTCTCCCTCGACCCTCCATTCCGGCGATTCCGGCTATCGATGGTCGGAGACTGTACCCGCGCTGTATTCGCAATACTTTGAAACTGCGCTCGTAAAGGTTGTTCTGGACGACGGCCGCACCGGCTGGGGCGAAGCGCAGGCGCCGCTGGCACCTCGTGTCGCCTGCACGATTGTTCAGGAATTGCTGACGCCCGTCCTTCTCGACGCGGAGTTCGACGGTTCCGTGGAGGCTGTCGCTGCCTTGTGGGACCGGATGTATGGAACCATGCGCGTCCGCGGGCACACCGGGAGCTTCATGCTGGACGCGATTGCGGGCGTCGACCTCGCGCTTTGGGACCTCGCCGGACAGACTCAGAATCAGCCTGTATCGGCGCTGATCTCCGCGGCTGCAAAAACGCAGGTTCCCGCCTACATTAGCGGTCTGCCGGCTGCGTCGATCGAAGACCGGGTGGAGATGGCCAGGCGCTACATGGACTGCGGCTTCCGTCACTTCAAGCTCTACTACGAACGGGACGAACGGTCGCTGTTCGATCTCGTCGACGCCCTCCGCGTCTCGCTCGGCTCCGGTTTGGAACTTGCAGTCGATGCGTTGTGGCGCCTCGATGAGGCTTCGGCCGTGGCGTTCGGGCGGTCGCTTGATGAGCGGCGGGCCTTGTGGCTGGAATGCCCGCTATGCCCGGAGGACGTGCTGGCGCACGCGCGGCTGGCGAAGGAAATCCGTACCCCGATCGCGCTCGGGGAAAGCTACCGCACGTGCCACGAGCTGAGGCCGTTTTTCGAGGCGGGCGTCATCCGGTTCGTCCAGCCCGATCTCGGACGCACCGGCATTACGGAAGCGATCCGTATCTCCCGTCTGGCGGCTTCCTTTGGCGCGGCAGTCGTGCCTCATCTGAGCATCGCGCTTGGTCCGCAGGTCGCGGCCGCCATCCATTTCGCTGCTGCTACCGCCAACTGCTCGCTTCTCGAGTACAATCCCTCGGTCCTCGAGATGGCCAACCGGTTTCTTTCAAAGCCGATCCAAATCGAGGGTCCGGCCTATGCCGTTCCCGAGGCTCCCGGCCTCTGCCCGCCGGTGCTTGA
>JADGHK010000730.1 GCA_019686145.1 Bryobacteraceae bacterium
CCGCTCTTTTGCCAGCATGAGGCATCACTTGTGTTCTCCGCCATCCCTTCCGGAAGGGTATTTGCCGACTGTTTACAGGGAAAGCAGCGTGCGCCCCAGCCGGTTTTATTAAGGTTTGTCAGTCAGGAGTCCGCTACGCATCGGGGCAGGCCGCCACCCGGTATCCCCAAGGGATGAAGTAGACTGAGAGAGGCCGGAAGGCGGATTCGTGACGGCGCGCCCGGAGACGAAACACCAGGCCTCGGTCCCGTCCCCCTTTGAAATGAAGGCTACGGAATTGCGCGGAGGATGGCCCCTGAGGATTACCGTCGTTCTACCGATCTACAACGAGGCTGACAATCTGGAACAACTTCTAGGCGATCTGGCGGAGACCTTCTGCGGGTTGCGCTACCGCATCATCGCCGTGGACGATGGCAGCACGGACGGAAGCCTGCAGGTCCTCGAACACGCTAGCAAGCGGTTGCCGGTCGAGATTCTCCGTCACGAGACGAATCTGGGTTTAGGAAGTACGATCCGGGACGGCCTGTATCGGGCGGCGAGAACGAGCGAACCGGATGAAGTGATCGTGACGATGGACGCCGACGCGAGCCATACGCCGTCGACGATCTTGAAAATGCTGGGCGGCGCCGCGGCTCATGACGTGGTGATTGCCTCCCGCTTCACACCCGCCTCGCGGTTGTTGGGAGTGCCGTTTTACCGGCGCTTGCTGAGCGCAGGGGCGTCGATGCTGTTTCGCGTCCTGTTCCCAACGCGAGGTGTACGGGACTTCACCTGTGGATATAGGGCATACCGCGCTGAGATTTTGCGGAAGGCGATTGAAAGCTACGGGGATAAATTTGTCCAAGCTGACGGTTTTCAGTGCATGGTTGATGTGCTGCTCAAGCTCCGCGCCCTGAACGCCCGCTTCCTGGAAATCCCGTTCGAACTGCGGTACGACCGGAAGAAGGGCAAGAGCAAGATGAAAGTGTTTCGGACAGCCGCTCTCACGCTGGCGCTGGCTGTACGCTGGAAGCTGGGACTGCGGCGCCCGTTTGAGGCGTAACGTGGCAGGCATTGCTGATGTCTACGGCCGCGGTTACTTCGCCGCGAACTACCGGGACTACGACCGGCAGAATCCGCCCTCGAAACTGGCATTCTATCGGCGCCTGGTCGAACGGCACACCCAGGGAGTTGCTGCCCCGCGAGTTCTCGAACTCGGGTGTGCCTTCGGGCTGTTCCTGAGAAGCCTTGGCAGGCGCTATCGGAGAGTCGGGATCGACCTGAGCCACTTTGCCTTGTCGGCTGCCGCGAAAGCAGATTCCGGCATTCACTTCATCCAGGCCGATTCGGCGCGGCTTCCCTTATCCGAACAGTTCGACGCCGTCGCAGCGTTTGACGTAATCGAGCACGTGCCAGACCTTGCGGCCCTTGCTGACACGATCCGATCCGCCGTTCGAACTGGCGGTGTGTTCATCTTTGTCGTGCCCGTTTACGATGGGCCGCTGGGCTGGCTGGTCCGTCTTCTGGACCGGGACCCGACACACCTGCACAAGAAGTCGAGGGGATGGTGGCTGTCGTGGGCGGCGAAGCAGGGCAGCGTCGTGGAGTGGCTCGGTGTGTTTCGCGGCTGGCTGCCAGGCGGCCGCTATATTCACGCGCCGACGAGACTTTTTCGAGGGATCGCACCGGCGATCGCCGTAGTGGTGCGGTTGCCGGCAGCTCAGGCATGATCACAGCCGGTCGGGTCTTCCGCGCAAATCTTTGCCTCATTCCAGTCTTTCTCTTGGCGGTTGCTGTGCTTGGGATCGGCATCGAGCGGGCTTCCATTGCAGCTCCATTCTCCGATCCGATTCGCCAGTTGCGGGCACAGGACGAATCCATCCACGTCAGTTCGTCGATGGCCATGCTGCACGGCGGCGACTGGGGAACGCCAACGGTGATGGGCAGGCCCCTGCTGTTCAAGCCGCCGCTCCTTCAGTGGCTCACGGCGCTCTCTTTGAAGGCGCTGGGGCCGCGGTTGCTAGCAGTCCGCTTGCCCGCGCTGCTGTTCGGCGCGCTCGCGGCTGTCCTCCTGTTTCAGTGGGGCAGGCGGGAGGCGTCCCTTGCCGCTGGCGCTGCGGCGGCGCTGCTTCTCGTGTCGAATCCGCTTTGGCAGACATTCTCCAGGCTCTGTTATACCGATATCCCCGCGGCGTTCGGCTCGGTTCTGGCGTTGTTCTCGTTCGGGTCCGATTCTGCGCTCAAGCGGCGTCGAACCCTGGCGG
>JADGHK010000731.1 GCA_019686145.1 Bryobacteraceae bacterium
ACTACTTCGTCGAGCAGGACCAGACACCCGGAGATCCTCTGGCTTCTCTAAAGCAAAGCCACAGCTATCTGAAGAAGCTGAACTTCTGATAACTCGCTGCGAGGCCGTTTGCTTTCCGGCCTCACAGCCAGCGCCTCCTACTGCGGCTTCCTTTCCAGCACCGGGTACTTGATGCCCAGCTGATCAAGATAGGTAGCGTACCTCGACGGGTCGTAGTAGTAACTCTTCATCTCCGGGCGGTATTGCTGCATGATCTTCTCGTTCAGCCAGATTGCGGGCTTATCCTCGGGCCGCAGGAAGGACTTGTACTTCACGTCCTTCGCCTGGACGTTATGAAAGTAGTCCCAGGCTTGTTTGACGAGCTCGCGATCGAGGAGCAGGTCGAGCATCGTGAGGGCTTGCACCTTGGCTCCCGCTGTCGCTCCTTTATGCGCAATTGGAGTCGCCATCGCGATCGCATTCGACCAATTGTGGCCCGGGAGGTTTGGGATATTGGAGGGAAACCTCAGCCGGATTGTCGGAACGTTCCAGGAGATGTCTCCGATATCGTCGGACCCTCCGCCCATCAGACTGTCGGGCTTCGGCGGCTGCTTCAATTCGGCCACTTTGACATTCAGCCCTTTCGGTTCCACCCCGAGCTCACGCTGCACGGCCTTTGCCAGTTTCTGATCGTCCTCGGACCACTGCGGCAAGCCCACCTTTTGGATATTCCTGTAGGCCGCCTCGGCAACGGGCTTGTTCATATGGATCGGCCAGGCAGCGCCGAGGACTCGTGATTCGAAGGTCGTGTCAGTCATCAGAGCCGCCGCCTTCGCCATGTTATCGCCGATCCTCCATAGATCCATGATTCGCGGGTAGTCAATCTCGCGGAAGAAGTACCAGACGGACGCGCGCTGCGGCACAACGTTCGGCTGGTCCCCGCCATTGGTGATCACATAGTGCGAACGCTGCTGCAGCCGTAAGTGTTCGCGCCGGAAATTCCACCCGATGTTCATCAGTTCGACGGCATCCAACGCGCTGCGTCCGCGCCAGGGCGCTCCGGCGCTATGCGCGCTTTCTCCTTTGAACAGATACTCGACGGACACCAGTCCGCTGCCCTCTGCCTGGCCCCACTCCACGCCGAGGTTGTCGCTCACATGGCTGAACAGCACAACATCGACATCCTTGAAATAGCCTTCTCTGACGAGAAACGCCTTCGTTCCGAGCTGTTCCTCGGCGACTCCGGGCCAAATCTTGATCGTGCCGGGGATCTTTTCGCGCTCCATCAGGCGTTTGACAGCAAGGGCTGCCGTAATATTCACGGCTTGTCCGGCATTGTGACCCTCGCCGTGGCCGGGCGCTCCGGGGATGAGCGGATCGTGATAGGCAACCCCCGGCTTCTGCGACGCCTGCGGAATGCAATCAATATCGGAGCCGAGCGCAATCACCGGCTTGCCCGATCCCCATGTCGCCATCCAGGCGGTAGGAATGCCGGCGATGCCTCGTTCAATGCGAAACCCTTCCTTTTCGAGGATTCCAGTCAGATACTTCGATGTTTCGTATTCCTGAAAGCCCAGCTCGGCAAAGCTGAAAACGGTATCCACCATGATTTGCGTCTGCCGCCTCATAGCTTCCACCTGTCCTTCGAGGTCCGCCCGCAGAGCCGCCCGCTTCGCTTCATCTACTCCGTACGCCGCCTGAACGCAAGCCACGGCCAGGATGATTCGTGAAAGGCTACCACGCATCACACGCTCTCCCTTCAAATGCCGATCGTACCAACGTGGACGCGCAATTGGCGAACATGGCCGGCGCACGCGCAACCGGACTAGAGCAGCACGGCGCCGGTCTGCCTCGTGTCGTAGCCCGCAAGCGTCTCGAGTTTGCGCCGCAGGCTTGCCCGCTGGAGCACATCAAGGAAAGACTGCACGGCCGGCAGCTCCATCGTGTGCCGTCGCATGACCAGGTCGTAGCGTTCGCTTCGAAGAGGAACGAATTCGAGGCCAAATGCCTGCGCAGCGGATCGTGTGGCGATGCAGCAGTCCGCTGTACCGGAATGAACGGCGTAAGCCGCGGCAAGGTGACCGTGCGCCTCGACCTCATAGCCGCGCACGCGGCTCGCAGGCAAGTCTGCCTCCTTCAGGAGGCGGTCCGCCAGAGCCCGGCTGCCCGATCCCGCTTCCCGGTTGACAAATTGTACATTTCTGCCCGCCAGGTGCTCAATCCTGGAAATGCTCTTCGGGTTGCCGGGAGCGACGACAAAGCC
>JADGHK010000732.1 GCA_019686145.1 Bryobacteraceae bacterium
ACGTTGAAGCCATGGAGTTCGAACCGGCAGCGATCGAGCGCGGCGGCGGAGAGGTCAATGGCCGTATACGGAATCTCTCCCGCCGATGCCTCGAGCAAGCGGTGCGCCTTCCGCCCTGATCCACTGCCAAGCTCGATGATCTGCTGCGGCGCTGCAAGCCGGAGCGTGTCCTCAGCGCAAGCGTTCAGCAGGCGCTGATCTGCGCGAGTGAGTCCGTACTCGGGGAGCATCGTGATGGCTTCGAACAGGGTGCTGCCAAGAGGATCGTACAGGTATTTGGCGGGCAATTCTTTCTGTCCTGTCCGGCAAAGACCGTTCCGCACGTCGGTAGCGAACTCGGAAACTCCCATGCCTTTTATCCGACGCACCGGAAGGTGGCGTAGAGGTAAGGATATTGCGGGCGAAACCAGTTTCGGAACGAGCGGCGGAGGAAGCAGGCGGCGGTTACGGGCGATGCTCCTTTCAGCACGTAGTGCGCATCGTCGAAGAAGCTGGCTGAGTATCCGGGGTAGTAAGGCAGCGGTGTGAAGCCGGGGAAGGGCCGAAAGGGGCTGGAGGTCCATTCCCATCCATTGCCGGACATCTGGGAAGCGCCGAACGGGCTGTCCCCGTTGGGATGTGCGGTTACGGGCAGCGGATCCCAGCGGTGGAAGTCAAAGTTCCCGTACATTTCGTCCGGCGGAGAATTCCCCCATGGGTGGTCGAGATGCGAGCCGTCCGGCGTAGACAGGGCGGCGCGGTGCCACTGTGCCTCCGTCGGGAGCAAGCGCCCTTTCCAGGCCGCGTACGCTTGCGCCTGCTCGTGTGTTACGTAAACGGGCCAGTCGAGCGGCAGCGGAATCTCGCCGAACAAGCACCGGAGCTTCCAGCCGTCTTTGCTTCGAATCCAGTAGTGCGGCGCCGGAGCTCCCGCCTGGACGAAATCCAGATACGCCCCGTTCGTGACTTTGTATTTGTCGATGCGAAACGGCGGGACCTGTACGACGTGTTCTTCGTACTCATTGTCCCAGCCAAAGCCTTCGCCCCGCCTTCGGCCCAGGATCGCTTCGCCTGCGGGGATGTGGATTGTTGCCGGTTCAGGAATCGCTCCGGTCGTAGGGTGTCCGGCTTGCGGCGGCTCGACGAGTTTGCTCAGCGGCAGATTGTGCAGCAAATAGGTCAGAGTTTCGGCATGCATGAGCCGGTGCTCCACCGCCGCCTGCCGGAGCTCGCCGGGGCATTCCTCCCAGTGACGGTCGATCTGCTCCCTTATGCCTGCTACGTAATCGCATACGGCGATCAAGGACGGCCAATCGCCGGGGGCGTCGTTGGGAAGGTCCCCGGGCGCCGGGTCGATGCCAAAGGCGAATAAACGGTCGAACTGCGGATGGAAGGGAGAAGCACCGACGCCCTTTGACAGCAGGTTCCAATCGAATGCTTCGAGGTGCCCTACGTAGAAAATCAGGCGGTGGCGCTCCGGGATGGGCCGCTCGTAGAGACAATCGGGGCGAACGAAGGCGAACAGCCTGTCGGTGATGGCGCGGGCAGTGTGGAGCGAGCCGATCGCCTTCAACGACGAGGGCGTAGGAGATTGCATGGACCGCCTCTCCCTTCTGAAACTTGCGGGCACGGCTGCGCCTGAGCTCTGGCGCGCTACCGCTCTACACTGTTGACGGGAGTAGAGATTCGATCATTTCGCCGGATGCCCGATCAGGCGGTTACTGGACGCTGAAGGCCTCGGCTACCGGTTTTCCAACCCAGCAGGGCGGAGGCTTGATGCCGAGCAGCCGCAGGATGGTGGGAGCCGTATCCACCGTGTTGACCGGAGAAGAGATCCGGTGACCTTTTCGGATGCCGGGACCGTGGATCACCCACGGGATCTCGATTTCGGGCATCGTCGCTCCGCCATGCTTCTTGCCCGTCCCGCCGTGGTCGGCGGTCAGCAGCAGCACCGTCTGCTCCCACAGGCCGCCGTCTCTGAGCCCTTGCATGACAACACCGGTCAACCGGTCGGCTTCCTCGACGGCAGCGAGGTATTGCGGACTCCCATGCCCGTGCTCATGTCCGGCATGATCGACGTGGTCGAGATGGATGAAGGTCAGGGCAGGACGGCGCTCCTTCAGAAATGCGACGGCGCGCTCCACCGTCGCCTCCGGCCCCTTCGGGTTCTCCATCACGTCGGCGACGCCGCGCTCCACCAGCCGCCCAAATCCTGTCCAGTCGTGGAAGATGAGCATATTAACATCACCGAGCCCA
>JADGHK010000733.1 GCA_019686145.1 Bryobacteraceae bacterium
CCGCAAAATGGAAGCCTCTCACGGCGTCGTGGGCAGTGAAGAGGGCAACGAGATCAGCAATCCACGGGAAGAGGTGCACGCCGGCGACACCGTTTTGCTGAAGCTATCTCAGAATCGGTTTTGCGGCACCCATGAATCAGGACCGGAGGCAATCAGGCCGGCGGTCTGTTGGGGACGGCTGCTTGTGAGTGTTTCGGGCACGCGGGCCGCCCACGTTCCTGGACGGCCCGGTTGATGTCAGTTCTGAATCAGGCCGGCGTTGTTCAGGCTCCGACGGCTTTCTTGGTCTGCTCGAGGACGCTCTCCACTTCGCTCCGATAGGCGGCGAGCAGCTCCGGAGTTTCGGCTTCGAACCGCAGCACCAGCACCGGCTGCGTATTGGAAGCACGGACGAGGCCCCATCCTTTCTCAAAGAGCACACGCACGCCGTCAACGTCTACGACCTTGCGGCGGCTGCGGAAGTGCTCGCGCACCTGCGCTACGACGTCGAACTTCATTTCGTCCGGGCAATCGACGCGGAGCTCGGGTGTTACGACCATCTTGGGCAGCCCTGCGAGCTGGGCCGAGAGGGGTTGATCCGAAGCAGCAACGATCTCCATCAGGCGGCACGCCGCGTATAGAGCGTCATCATAGCCGTAGTAGCGGTCCGCGAAGAACATGTGGCCGCTCATTTCACCGGCCAGCTCGGCGTGCTCTTCTTTCATCTTTGCTTTGATGAGTGAGTGCCCGGTCTTGTACATGATCGGGTTGCCGCCCAGCCGTTTCAGCTCGTCATACATCACCTGCGAGCACTTCACCTCGCCGATGAACGTTGCGCCCGGCTTCCTGCTCAAAATCTCGCGGCCGTAAATCAGCATCAGCATGTCGCCCCAGACGACATTGCCCTTTTCGTCGATGGCGCCGATCCGGTCCGCGTCGCCATCGAAGGCGATGCCGAGGTCTGCCCGATGTTCGGCGACTGCCTTCTTCAGGTGTTCCAGGTTCGCTTCGACTGTCGGGTCCGGATGATGATTCGGGAAATGGCCGTCCATATCGAAGAAAAGCTTCACCGGCTCGCAGTCGAGCTTTGCCAGAAGCTTATCCATCACCGGGCCCGCGGTTCCGTTGCCCGCATCCACTACCAATTTCACGCGGCGCTTGAAGCGGAACTGAGACGCAATCTCCTCGACGTAAGGAGTGACCGCATCGACGTTCTCGACGGAGCCGGAGCCGCTGTCAAAGTCCTTCGATTGAATCATCCGAAGCACTTCCTGGATCTGCTCGCCGTGGATCGTCGAGGCGCCGCACATGGTCTTGAAGCCGTTGTACTCGGCGGGATTGTGGCTGCCGGTAATCATGACGCCGCCATCTGCCTTCCAATGCACCACGGAATAGTAGAGCAGCGGTGTGGGAACAACGCCCAGGTCTTTCACCTGGCATCCACTCTCTATCAGTCCGGCGAGAAGCGCGTCGTGCAGGCGGGGCGAACTGAGCCTGGTGTCTCGGGCAAGACAGATGTTCGCTCCTGCGTGGCGCCTCAGATACGTGCCGAGCGCGCGTCCCAGGTCTTTCACGTCTTCGCTCAGAAGCTCCTGGTCAGCGACGCCGCGGATGTCGTACTCGCGGAAGATCGTGGGCTTCAGCATACCTATCGAAGGTACCATGCTGGCCGCTGGATCGGCGACAATCGGTGGAATGGTGAGCGTCCACCCTCTCGCCGGCAAGCCCGCCCCGAAAGATCGTCTGATTGACCCCGACCAGTTGACCAGCGACTACTACGACCGTCGGCCCGATCTATCCGACGCCCGGCAGTGTGTCTCCTTCGGCACCAGCGGGCATCGCGGAACCTCCTCCAATGGTTCATTTACCGACGCCCACGTCGCCGCCATTACTCAGGCGATCTGCGACTACCGGCGGAAAGAGTCGATCGATGGCCCTCTGTTTGTGGGGAAGGACACGCATGCGCTCTCGGCTCCTGCGGAACGGACGGTGCTCGAGGTGCTCGCCGCCAATCACGTCGAGACAGTCATTCAAAGCGGTGACGGGCTGACACCGACGCCTGCGATCTCGCGCGCCATTCTCGCCCACAATCGGGGACGCTCGACGGACCTTGCCGACGGCATTGTGCTCACGCCGTCCCATAACCCTCCGGAGGACGGAGGGCTGAAGTACAACGAAACCCATGGCGGTCCGGCTGACACGTCTGTAACGGAATGGATCCAAAACAGGGCGAACGAGATTCTCCGGGGCAGGAA
>JADGHK010000734.1 GCA_019686145.1 Bryobacteraceae bacterium
GGAAGCCGCCGGCGGGGTGCCTGGCGACGACGCAGTCCTCAGCGCTGTTCAGAATCTGGCGGGGGAGGGTGTTGTTGTGCCGCCAGAAAATTACCCGCCGGAGGTGATGCAAGCTCTCATCGGTGCATCGGCGGCCTTTCTTGGGTCAAGGATGCACTCGAGCGTCTTTGCTATGCAGCAAGGTGTTCCTCTTGTGGGAATCGGTTACCTGCCGAAGACTCACGGCATTATGAGCATGTTCGGGTTGGGGGACTTCGTATGTCCTATTGAGGAAGTCTCAGAGGACATACTGCACAGCATGCTTGTGTCGGCTATGTCTGAGCGGGAGAGATTCCTGTCCGCTCAAGCCTCGATCCGCCGTCAAGGCGGGGAGGCACGGGCCAAGCTCATCAGAGCCTTAACAGGTTTCGTTCGTCAGGCGGCTGCCGCCTAGCAGCAGCCGGCATCCGCTTCGAGATGCAAGCCTCGCCTTCTTGGGTTTCTATCGAACGTGAGGATTATTCTCCTTTTCCCAGTTTTTAGTAATTACCACTTAGCCAGGCTGCGGACAGCGCAGTCGATGAATCGGGACGTGATTGGCCTTGAGGTTGTCGATGGAACCGGCATCACCGGGATTCAAGGCTGGCGTGAGGTTGGGCGGCGCGGGGAATTGACGATCGAAACGATGATCCGCGGAATGAACTACCGCGATGTGGCGCACGGCTACCTCTGCACTCAGATGTATGCCTGGTTGGACAAGATCAATCCCGATGTGGTCGCCCTGCCCGGTTGGATCGATAAGTCAGCGATGGCGGCTCTCAGATGGTGTGCCGACCGCCGCAGAGGAGCGGTGCTGATGTCGGATAGCAGCGCGAACGACAAGCAGCGGCGATTCCTGATTGAGCAGTTGAAAAGCCGGATTGTGCGCTGCTACGGCGCTGCGCTGGTCGCCGGTACGGTCCACGTGCGGTACGTGGCCGAGCTGGGCATGCCGGTTGACCGGATCTTCACGGGCTACGACGTGGTTGATAACGACTATTTCTCGACAGCTGTTGACGCCATCCGCGCGAATCCAACCGCCGCCCGGGCGCTAACAAAGTGTTCGGAGCCATACTTTCTCGCATCTGCAAGATTTATTGAACGCAAAAACCTGATCCGGCTCATTGAGGCCTACCACATGTACCGGCAGAGGAGCGCTGCGCCGCGATGGGAGATGGTGATCTTAGGCGACGGTCCTCAGCGGCTTCAGATTGAGCAAGCGATTCGAGAACGCCACCTCACGCAGTTTGTTCACCTGCCGGGGTTCGTCTCCTACAACGAACTTCCGGCGTTCTACGCGCTTGCGGGTGCTTTCGTTCATCCCTCGATCAGCGAGCAGTGGGGGTTGGTGATTAACGAAGCAATGGCTTCCGGGCTTCCAGTCGTCGTCTCGGATCGCTGCGGCGCGGCACCCGATCTTGTTCAAAAGGGCGTGAATGGGTGGACCTTCAATCCCTACGATGTCGCAGACATCGCGGAGAAGCTCGAGAAGGTCCAGCGCGCTGTGAGAGATGGCGAGCCTCTAGGGGCCGCGAGCAGGAGAATCGTCTCCGAGTGGTCGCCAACGCGATTCGCAGAGGGGCTTTTCCGGGCGGCTGAGACCGCCGTGGAGGCACCGACCGCTCAGCCGTGGTTTGTGAAAAGCATCCTTTGGCCCGTTAGCTGGCTGTCACAACGCTTGCTCACGCACTGAGCGAGCCTTTACCGCTACTGAACTTCATGAACTCACGTACGAATGCTCTGGCACGCGGGGCGTCGGCCGGTAACATCGGCCCGGGCACTGCGACAGTCCTTGAAGTGGTGCCGAATCTGGATCCTCGTTTCGGCGGCCTTGCTTCGAGCGTTCCCGATTACTGTCAGGCAATGTCCGTCTTCGGCCGCTACTCGGTATCTCTGGCAGCCTTCTGCCGGCCCGACGAGGCATCGCCGGCGGAGATGCCGTTCCGCATCGAGCGCTTCCCTCTTGGCCGGACTGCCTGGCTGCGAAACCCCTCCTGGGTGCGGTCGTTCGAGCAGCGCGTTCGTGAAGCCAACACGGTGCACGTTCACGGCCTCTGGACGGAGCATTGTTTGCTTGGCTCCGGACTGGCTCGACGCGCTCGAAAACCATACGTTATCTCGGCGCACGGTATGCTTGACCCGTGGGCGCTGCGGCAAAAGGCGTGGAAGAAGCGGATCTACTCTCTGCTGTTCGAGCGCAGAAA